>JBGVQH010000223.1:0-5503 GCA_045127475.1 Candidatus Scatosoma sp. | reverse complement strand
AAACAACGATATGATGTTTTCTCTGCCTGCCGATATGAAATTTTTCCGCACGACGACGATGGGGCATACCGTCGTTATGGGCGGAAATACATTGCGCTCTTTTCCCGGTCAAAAACCGTTAAAAAATCGGACGAATATCGTGCTTTCAAGGGGGACGGTACGCGATGACTGCGTTATCGTGCGCTCTTATGACGAGCTGAAAGCCGAAATGAAAAAGCGTGAAAACGAGGATATTTACGTAATCGGCGGCGGCGCAATTTATCAGGAGCTTTTGCCCTATTGCCACGGTGCTTTGGTAACCAAAGTGGACGCGGTCGGCGGTGCGGAAGTCTTTTTCCCGAATTTGGATAAACACCCCGATTTCGTCTGCGTAGACGAGGGCGAACCTATCGACGACAACGGGTACACCATTCGTTTTACGACCTATCAAAACAACAACGTGAAAAGCTTGTAAGTAGGAATTGATTATGAAAAAATACGACGTAGCGGCGTACGTATGGCCTGCGTATACGGGCGACGAACCGAGAACGAGAATGTTTTGGCAAGAAGGCATTGGCGAATGGCAATCGGTAAAAAATGCAAAACCGAAGGCAAACGGTTATTTTTGGAATAGAAAACCGCTTTGGGGTTATGAAAACGAAGCGGACGCAGCGGTGATGGAAAAACAAATTGAAGAAGCGACCAAACACGGGGTAAACGTTTTTGTCTATGATTGGTATTGGTTTGATAATCGTCCGTTTTTAGAAAATTGTTTAAACGACGGGTTTTTAAAAGCGAAAAATAAAGATAAAATGAAGTTCTATCTGATGTGGGCAAATCACGACGCGAACCATTGTTGGAATATCGATTTATCCGATGATTACGGGGATACCGTGATATGGAAAGGCGCGGTAGACAGGACGGGATTTGAAACGGTTGCACACCGCGTGATTGAAAAGTATTTTAAACAGCCAAATTATTATACCATTAATAATTGTCCCGTGTTTATGATTTACGACGTAAAAAATCTGATTACGGGGCTTGGTGGTATTGAGAATACAAAGCGCGCGATAAAATGGTTCCGAGAAGAAGTAAAAAAGGTTGGTTTTCCCGATTTGCATTTGCAAATTACCATATGGGGAGAAAATAGTCTTAATTTAAGCGGATTTGATTCAAATATGCAAGGCACGACCAAGGAGATTGTTTCGTTGCTTGGCGTGGATAGTGTTTCTCATTATCAATTTATACATTTCACGAATATTGATAGAGATTATTTGGAGATTGTAGAAGACGTAAAAAAGGAATGGGAGCGTATTGACAAGGAATACGACGTGCCGTATTTTCCGCACGTTTCTTGCGGTTGGGACAACAATCCCCGATTTAAAAATTTTAGGTGCGGTATCGTCAAAAATAATACGCCCGAAAACGTTCAAACGGCGTTGCGTGCGGCGAAAAAATATGTGGACGAACACGATTTGCCTGCACCGTTGGTGGTCGTCAACAGCTGGAACGAGTGGACGGAAACGAGCTATTTGCAACCCGACACGCTGTATGGATACGGATATTTGGAAGCGGTTAAAAAGGTGTTTGTGGACGAACAATAAAGATTGTATAAAGGGGCGGTTATAAAAAATGCTCCTTTTTTTCTTGTGTTTTATGATTTTGCTAAAAAACTTTTCGTTTCTGCGTATAAAATTCTTGTCAATTTAACGAAAAAGTATTAAAATAGTAGGGTTGAAAAGTTTACAGGATAAAGGAGTTGTTTCCGTATGATTAGAAAGGATTTGAGAAACGTAGCGATTATTGCCCACGTTGACCACGGCAAGACGACGCTCGTCAACGAAATGTTGGCACAGGGCGGCGTATTCCGCGAAAATCAGCAGGTACAGGACCGCGTAATGGACAGCGGCGATTTGGAAAGAGAACGCGGTATTACCATTTTAGCGAAAAATACTTCGGCGCATTATAACGGCGTAAAAATCAACATTATCGACACACCGGGACACGCGGATTTCTCGGGCGAGGTAGAACGTGTTTTAAAAATGGTAAACGGGGCGATTATTTTGGTAGACAGCGCGGAGGGTCCGTTGCCGCAAACCCGTTTCGTTATGCAAAAGGCGTTGGATTTGGGGTTAAAGACGATTATCGTTATCAACAAGGTGGATCGTCCCGACGCTCGTATCGCCGAAGTCGTAGAGGAAATGCAACTTTTAATGATGGATTTGGACGCAACGGACGAGCAGTTAGAAAGCCCGATTGTGTACTGTTGCGGCAGACAGGGTACGGCGTCCCTTGACCCCGACCACCAAGAGCCCAACCTCAATCCTTTGTTCGATACTATTTTAGAAACGATTCCGCCCATGGAAATGGACGTGGAAGGCCCTGGTCAGCTCCTTGTTTCGTGCATTGACTATAACGAGTTCGTAGGACGTATCGGTATCGGCAGAATCGAACGCGGCGTCATTCGCGCGAACGAGCCCGTTTGCATTTGCAATTATAACGAAAGCGGCAAAGTGCGCACGAATTGTAAAATTGCCAACCTGTATCAAATCGAGGGCTTGGAAAGAGTGCCCGTAGAACGCGCGCAAGCGGGGGATATCGTCATGTTTTCGGGTATCGACGGGCTGAATATCGGCGACACCGTGTGCGAACCGACCAAGGTAGAGCCCGTACAGTTTGTCAAAATCGAAGACCCGACCGTGGAAATGACTTTCTCGGTAAATGACAGTCCGTTTGCGGGCAAAGAGGGGAAATTCGTTACTAGCAGACAGCTCCGCGATAGATTATATAAGGAATTGTTGCGCGACGTTTCTCTGCGTGTTTCCGACACCGAACACGCGGACAGTTTCCGTGTTTGCGGCAGAGGGGAAATGCATCTTTCCATTTTGATTGAAACCATGCGCCGCGAGGGGTACGAATTTCAGGTTTCTACCCCCAAGGTATTGTATAGAGAAATCGACGGCGTTCGCCACGAGCCGATTGAGCGTTTTGTAGCGGACGTGCCTGAAGATATGACGGGCCCCGTATTCTCGGCAATGGGCAACCGCAAGGGCAATCTGATTTCCATGACGGCAATCGGCAATCGTATGCGTTTGGAGTTTACCGTGCCTTCCCGTGGCTTGTTCGGGTACAAGAGCGAGTTTTTGACTGACACCAAAGGGCAGGGTATCATGAACACGATTTTCTATTCGTACGAGCCTTACAAAGGGGATATGCAGCGCAGAAACACGGGCTCTTTGGTTGCGCACGAAACGGGCGAAGCGGTTACGTACGGCTTGTTTAACGCGCAGGGCAGAGGGATTTTGTTTATCGGTGCGGGCACGCCTGTATACCAAGGTATGGTCGTGGGGTATACCAACCTTTCCGACGATATCAACGTAAACGTTTGTAAAACCAAGCATTTGACGAATACCCGTTCGTCGGGTAGCGACGACGCATTGACGCTCGTTCCCGTCAGCAAAATGAGTTTGGAAGAATGTCTTGAATTTATTGCGGACGACGAATTGTTGGAAGTAACGCCGAAATCTTTGCGTATCAGAAAACGCATTTTGGACAGCGAACTTCGCGCCAAGGCAAGGGCAAAAGAAAAGAAGATATAATCAAAAACGGGCGAAAGCCCGTTTTTTAACGAAAAAAGAAAGGTACGCGCGCGACAATATATTATTATATGCGTGTACGCGCGAACCGAATTTATAACAAAGCGTGTATAAATACGCCCCGAAAGGGGAATAATCAGGCGGAAAACGCACATATACGCTGAAAAAAACGAAAAAATGCCGATTTTGAAAAAAATCCCAAAAAAATTAAAAAAAGTGTGTTCAAATGCTTGACATTCTATTTACAAATGAGGTATTATAAGTAAGCTGTGTAAAAACGCGTGTATGGGTTGATGCGGGAAGTTACTGCAAATCCAAAGCAAAAAGCCGCTTTGGCAGATAATTTCCGTTGACAAAAGTGGGGGCTAGACTCCTGCGACTAACCGAGGCTTTGCGTAGAAACGCTCGGTCAAAAGTAGAGTGTTTTTATTTTGCAAAAGGCTCGATACACACGGATAGGTTGACACGGCAAAATAAAATGTTAGTATAAACTAAAAGGAGCAACAAAATGGCAGTACAGAAAATCAGAATTAAGTTGGCGGCTTACGAGCACGAACTTGTAGACGAAGCGGCAAGCAGAATCGTCGAAACGATGAAGAAGAGCGGCGCGAAAATCAGCGGTCCTATTCCTCTTCCCACCGAAAGAGAAGTGGTAACGATTCTTCGTTCCCCCCACAAGTACAAGGATTCCCGCGAGCAGTTCGAAATGAGAACGTACAAGAGAATTATCGACATCTATTCCCCCAACGCAAAATTGCTTGATTCGATCCACCTCCCTGCAGGCGTTGACATCAAAATCAAGCTCTAATCATCACTAAGCCTAGAAATACTTTCAAAGGTATTCGAAAATAAAAAATTTTTAAGGAGTGAACTTTATCAATGAATAAAGCAATCATCGGTCGCAAAGTTGGGATGACCCAAATCTTTGCAGAAGACGGGAAGATGATCCCCGTCACGGTAGTAGAGGCAGGTCCTTGCCCCGTTGTTCAGGTGAAGACGGTTGCAAACGACGGTTACGCAGCACTCAAGCTCGGTTTCATCGAAGTAAGCGAAAAAGCTCTTACGAAGCCTGAACTTGGTCAGTTCAAGAAAGCTGGCGTAAAGCCCCACAAGGTATTGAAAGAAATCAGAGTGGACAACGCTGAATCTTTCGCAGTAGGTACGGAACTTAAAGCTGACGTGTTTGCGGCAGGGGACAAGGTTGACGTAGCAGGCGTAACGAAAGGTCACGGTTTTACGGGCGTAATCAAGAGATGGAATCAACAAAGATTGAAGATGACGCACGGTACCGGCCCCGTACACAGAGAACCCGGTTCTATGGGCTCTATCAGTTCGCCGTCGAGAGTGTTTAAAAACAAACACCTTGCTGGTCAATACGGTGTGGAGAACGTAACCATTCAAAACCTTGAAATCGTTAAGGTTGACGTGGCGAGAAACGCGATTCTCATTAAAGGCGCTATCCCCGGACCGAAAGGTAGTATCGTTACCATTTCGGACAGCGTCAAGAGCAAATAAGGAGAGTGACGTAAAATGGCGGCTATTAAAGTATTGAATATGAAAGGCGCTGAAGTTGGCGAAATCGAATTGAACGACAACGTATTCGGCGTAGAATACAAAGAAGCTTTGATTCATCAAGCAGTCGTAACCCGTCTTGCAAACGAAAGACAAGGTACGAAATCTACCCTTACGAGAACGGAAGTTAGAGGCGGCGGTATTAAACCTTGGAGACAAAAAGGTACGGGCCGTGCGCGTCAAGGTTCTATCCGCGCTCCCCAATGGATTAAAGGTGGCGTAGTGTTCGCACCCAAATCCCGCGACTTCTCGAAGAAGATGAACGTAAAGGCAAAGAGAATGGCTCTTATGTCTGCGCTTTCCAAGAAAGTGGCTGACGGCGAATTTATCGTCGTGGACGAGCTTAAAGTGGAAAA
>JBGVQH010000222.1:0-16552 GCA_045127475.1 Candidatus Scatosoma sp. | reverse complement strand
CCGCGACTTGTCCAACGAATACCTTTTGCGCGAGGGCAGAAAATTAAACGATTGGCAATGATTTTATTCGCCAAATCGTTCGCCAAACCACCCATAAAACGTAAATTTGCATAGAATATTTATGCAAAAATTCAAAAAAATAGGGCATTTATGCATACTTTTTTGCATAAATGCCCTATTTTGGTTGAGGCGACGGGACTTGAAGCCTAACCTGAACAACTAAAACCCTTTAATTTTCATGTTTTTTTACACTTTGACCCACAACTGTCCCACAGAAAAAACCCTGTTCTGTTTTAGATCTCCGTTTATACGGGGATCATTTTTTCTACGCGACCCTGGCGAGTCGCTTTTATCAGCCTTTTTTCCTTCGAGCTCTGCGAGCGTACGTTTCACCTGCGTAATCGGGCCCGTGCACGTCGCGCCGCCTGCGCGACGTTATATCTATTCCAGCATTCTCACCTGCGCCGATTTCGGCGCTCTCTTACGTGCGCAATACGCGCGCGTATAGTTATCTTTATAAATTTCTTTTAGCATATAATTGTATATGCGTAGCCACGCCAGAATTAAACCACTTTTCAACCGCCTTTGAGACGGGCAAAGTTTAATTTTGTCAAGAAATCCGCAAAAAAAGAACTCTGTGTCAATCGACGCAGAGTCCATAAATTTTTCTACACGACAAAGAGCGCGAAACCCGCGCTTTTCTTTTTTTTATCCAATTCGCCTACCTTTCCTATATATGTACGTCATAGCGCACCTCTTGGCGATGCTGTATAACATGTACACATAGACCCATCCTTTTTGTACCCTGTATCACGACACGCCGCGCATCGATGCTGCAACGTAAGATCTGCAGGCGTTAATTCTGCGCCACGTAACAAGCGATCGTATTCGAACGTGAGGGCACGCTCCTGTTCTTTTAACGCTGGGAGCTTGTCCGGCTCATTGAGCTCTGCCTTCGCCAACGCAATATCTAACACACGACGTTTTTGAGCAACGTCAGCAAAGCCAGGAACGGCATTTGCAATGTCCGTGTTACGGTCGACGATTGCCTGCGCATGCTCGCGCACCCTTGCGTAATAACGTTCACGCTCCGCTCGCGCATTTAGAGCTTCCGCTGTGGTGCTTTTTGGCTGCACTTTATACTGTGTCGCTTGCTTTGCCGTCTTCTCTTCCTTTTCGTTGGGGTTATTCTTGCGCCAAAGCATCCGATAAAGACGCAAATCTGCGCGGTACGTAGATTTTGCACTATAACGATTTTTTCCTTTCTTTGGACGGGAAATCAAATCCGCTTTCATTAAACCGTAAATCGCGCGGCTTACGCTACGCTGGCTACAATTTAATATCTTCGCAATCGAAATCTCCGAACCCTCAAATATTCCTGCCCCCTTGTTTTTTAAGCTGTGCGTCAAAATCAGAGAATACACCATAATCTCCGTCATCGTCAACAAACGCTCTTCCAGCTCACCGTTCGCCGCCTTTGGCATATCAAAGGGCTCGAAAAACAAAAACAGCGGCACGCGCACGTGCTTTTTCTTGCGTTCCACTTCACCGACGTACTTATATTGCGAGGTCTGACCGCCCTTACGGGTTACCTCTACATCACTCGATGCTCGCAGCTCCCCGACTGCTCGTGCAACCGTCGCACGAGAACGATTGATATACTCTTCGAAGGCTGTATAAGAAAACCGACAGTCATGCGTACCAAGCGAAAAACCGTAAATGACACCGCGGAGCAACGTTTCTACGCGCCCCGAAAAACGCCCTTCCGATTCCTGGAAGAACTCATACGGTATCTGTATAAATCCGCTATGCAGTTTTTCTTTCGTTACGTCTGACATAATACTGTTCCTTATTCTCCAACGACCATCAATTCTCCGTCATAAACGCGCAGTTTACCTTCTCCCTTTAAGCGTTCTACAGCATAGGCAACCGCGTGGCGGCTCTTGCCAACTTCCTTAGCAATCGTACCGTAACTTACGTACGCGGAGGAATCGCCTAAGCGTTCACGCAAAAAACGCAGGACATCAATCATCGTTCCGCTCATATCACGACGTTCTTTTTTTGTCATAATATTCCTCTAATTTCTTCAAGTTTTTGTCCCTCAGAGAGACGGTGTTCCAGACACGCTTTACGCGGTCCAGAAAGCTCAATGCGGCGCGCGCTCCCCGCGGCTCTATTTCTACTGTCCGTCCGTCGCTTGTCGCGCGGCGCACGTGGCGCAGGGTGTGGGGTTATGCACGGTTTTCCCTTGGCGCGGCGCCCACGGCGGGCACGCGGACAAGCCGCATACCCACCATAGACATCCGCATCCACTTGGATATATCCGTGCATCTACGGCGCAGTCCTGCGCCACGTGCGTCTCTCCGCGCGACACCCGTTCGTAGAACGAGCCCCGTTTTCGTCTTTGCGCCGTTTGGCGCTTTCTCGGCTGGATAAAGCGTGTCGGGCCGCCCCTCGCACCTATTCCGTTAACGTCGAATTTTATCACACGTTTTGAGCCGTTTTTCAGGCTATTACAGGGGCAATGCCCCTGTACCCCAACATTATGCTGCTTTACCTTTCGTTTCGCAAAAATAATGCTTGAACACTTCATCGAAATTGTGACTGCCGATCGCCTGAAACTCCCACGGCTCTGGCGTGCGCCCCGTCCACTGCGGTATCTGATTGATGCCACCCGTTTTACTCTGTTTGAACTTTTCGCGATAGAATACGCCGAAGTATCCCGTATCGTATACGTCCGAACGAACCTTTTTCGTGTTAATATGGTAGACATGTTTTGTCGAACGCTGTTCCTTGTCTGCATCGTCTGCCGCCAAATTTTCCAAAGTCAACTCAACATCATACCCCGAATAGGTATTGAAAATGCGCATGCGATGATTGTATATCGGCGCATACAGTCGTTTTACCAAGTGCATCAAAAGCGTTTCCTTGCCGTGGCGCAGGTCCATGAAATTGTAAATCTTTTTAACCAACGACGTCGCCGACCTGAACACGCCCTCTTCGACGGCAAACCCGTGCATGTACAATTTTTCTTTTTTGTTCTTCTTGGAAAAGTTCACCTTGCTACCAATCTCGCGCAAGGACGCTAAAAGCTCCATTGCACGTTGTTCATCGGCGAATATGCGGAAATACGTAAAATAATCAATCGTCGTGCCGTGTGAGCGCATCTTCGCATCCATTTCAAACAAATCGTTGGACGCGTTACACTCGTCGGCATTTTTCTTAATTCCCGTGCGCGAATTTTGATTTCCACGCTCTTTTCCAATTTCTGCGATTGTTTCGCTGCCAAGTTCAAAATTATTGATATACGGATTGTTTGGATCCTTCTTCTTCCCAAGCCGCGCCATGTCGTAATAGAAACGGTGGTTCCATTGCGACGCCTTCATCATCTCACGCGGCGAACGCCGAAACAAATCCACGTTTAACAGAGGTGTGTTCCCGTAATCTTCCCAAAAATAACTGAATCGAATCGGATAATTCCCGACTGATAACGGCGTCGGTGCCGTGTATATGTAAAACTCCTCCGCATAGAGCCGCACGCTCTCCTGCAGTTTCGTAATCCGGAGATTATCGTCATATTCAATCGGATAGCGTTTTTCATCATACCCAAACGGCGCCTCATTAAATGCACCTGTATATCCTGCATTGCGAAAACGAATCCACGTTACGTAGCGGCGCTTTGGATCAAGAATCGCACGTCCCATCCAAGACCAGTACAACGTTTCCAAAAAGTCACGCATGTACGCAAGATTGAACGTTGGAATATTCTTGCGCATACTAATAATCGTTTGTTCCAAATTTACCCAAGGAAAATGCGGAAACTGATTTTTCCTGTCAAAACTCTTCTCTTTGGCGACCTCGCGGAAAATAATATCCTGGCTAATCGTCATATCCGTAATACCTTGCGTTTTACCTGAACGCGGCGCACCCGTCGCTAAAATATTCTCTGGGTGTTCTCTTAAAAAGTCTTGATTCTCTAACTCACGTTCCTCTAATTTTGCATAGCCCTTGTTTCTGCGCCAGCGGTCAAATATTTTAAATCCGATTACCGCCCATATAAACCAAGGCAACGTTTTGAACATTACCGTCGCATCGATGCCGAGCCGTGCAATCTGAACGAAGAATGACGAGAGCTCTCCAGCAAAAGGCAGATAAATGAGATAAGCCATCCCTTCGCCTATCATTGTCAGCACGTTCAAATTCCAAAGCCACAACCAAAGAAAGGCGCGCCGATACCATTTATGCTCTTTCACAAAAGCGATAAATCCTTTGCAAAATCGATATATCGGAATAAAGGTATGATCCTCAATCCACAGCCAAACCTTCAAAGGACGCGTTTTCTTGCCGTGTTCCGTATCAACGTCACCATAAATCAGGCGCGCGCATAATACCAAACAGATTATGGGAATCATCAAAATTAAAAGAACATAAAAAAGGTTATAGAGTATATCGCCGATCAAGCAAAAATACGCAACCGCATTATCCTTGGAAATCAACGTCTTACCGTACACCTTGAGGAGAACCTTAAATTCTCCCCCCGTCATCGGCAAAAGCGCCTTCATCCCCGGTGCAAGCTGTCGTACCGTCGCATTGACGGTATCTTGCTTTTCCGCATAACCTTTCATATAAAATATGCACGACGTAATTAAATCGCGCAACGTTTGAACAACGCGTACCGTGGACGGCCAAAACACGGAAAATAGTAGACAGACGGACGCCAACAACAACGTTGCGTTTATCACGTGATATGCCGTCTGTCTACTTCTTTTCATCATACAACCCTCTTCCCAGTAAAAATTAGATATCCGATTAACAACCCAATCAGGACATAGAGAACAATCTTACCGATTAAGCTGCCATGCTCTTTCCAAAACCGCTTTTTCATTTCTTTTTCGTGCCGCCTCTTGCATCAGAGAACGCCCGCCGCATAATCGACCAAACTTTCAAAGCAAACCACACAATAACAACGAGCCCCAATCCGTAAAAGATAATTTTAATCAACATCTTCACAAAGCGGAAAGGATTGCTGTTTTTTATGGTATTGCTGATATTCTTAGCTGCAGCCGTCAAACCCTCCGCAAGCATCTTTGTCGCCTCTTGCGCGTCATTCATCAGCAAGCTATTCGTATCATTAATATCCGTAGTACCTGTACCGCTCATGACCGCGGTTTGCTTGCGCGCATCCGCATAGAAAAATACATGCGTCGCGTTTGTTGCATTACCGCTAAACCAAGACGATACAGTGTTCCATATTCGAGTCCAATAATTTTGGTGATAACCTCCAAGCGAATCCCAATAATCACTTGTTCTCATCTTGGTCTTTATGGTATACATGGGCCAAAAGCTGTCGTATGCGTTATCTTTGGACATGATATTTTTCCATATATCGCTGATTGTATATCCATCGGGAACCAAGACATACCCCCAAAGTCCATATACCTCGTCTTTACGGTCGCTATAAGGCCTTAAGTCTTCCTCATGATTAGATAACGCTGTATTCCAAATATAGCTCGCCTCTTCCGACGTCATACATCCAGCCTCAACAAACGGATGATAAAAGCTTAGGTAGGACTGATTAATATCCAACGGTATGGCTTTGGTATCCCCAGATGCCGTTCTTACGTATCCGATGGAGCTGGTGCAATAGGTACTTTCGTACACATTGCGTGTCTCGTTATAACTAAACTTTTCAAGAAAGGAACCCATACAATCGGTGTTTTTCTTAATCTGCAATTCCACGTCGTCTTTCTTGACTTGCTTATTTAATACCGGAACAGTTACCTCTGCCGTTACCTTTTTGGCAAACGGGGAATCTCCAATCTGTTCAAGATATTCTACCGTTACCTTTTCCTTGCCAAGGACGGAATTGATAATGTCTTCCGCTCTTCCTATGAGCGCTTGATTGTTGTACAGTTCCGATTCAAGCGCACCAGCCTCTTGCATATTCATCAATACCTGACCTATAGAACGTTCGACACTTTTTATCGCACCGTGTTCATAAATAGACGCTGAATAAATCGAATATTCATAATTGAACGTGCAAAAATATTTTGCGTCAAAACTGTTTAAAACAATGTCAAAGTAAAGCTGCAGCGCACCATCCACCTCTTCAAATATAATCGGTTGATTAACGTTGCCACGCTCCCCACGTACCGTAACAAAATCCAAAATGTAATTATTGTCACGGAAATGTCCGATAAATTCTCGTATCAGTCGTTCTTCTTGATTCAACACAACATGCGTTTTTCCAGAAACCTGTTTCCAAGACTCTGGGTCGTTAGGGTCAATAATCGCATCCCCTACCTTCTGCGAAGGAGAAACGTGCAGACTATTCTGCATGGAGATTATTCCCGTTTCACCGTCACCACTGATATGAGAGTGCGCCATGCCGATTAAATTCCACGCATGGAAGATCATAATACGATACAACGGTTTTACTGTTTCGCCGCCACGATACAACGTAAACGTTGCATACGCCGTATCTCCATCCTCCAGAGAAAGCAGATCTTCATTATCCAAAACAATGCCGAACCGTAAGGCGCTAAGCGGCTCTGCCCCCTCATAGTTTTCAGATAAATTCACTTTACACCCATTAGTGAAATGAAAATTTTTATCGGAGCGCTCCAACAATTTTATCCTTTCAAGATCATCTGCATCCAAATCATTCTCCGTGCCATTAGCCAATAAAGGCATCGTTTCCATTAAAACCGAAGATTGCGCCGACGTTACCGCCGACGCGTTCTCGGGCTTTTGCATAAATCCAATTGTTAAGCACGTCAACGCCGCCAGCGCAATCACGCCTAAACGCTTCAAAAATTTTTTCATGCTACACCACCTAAATACTACTCTTACGAATCTTTCGTTCCCTCATTATTTACTGAACCGCTTAAGACGTTTTTGCAACAAGGCGACGTACGATATCAGGCTGACGCCAAGTCAACTCGTCTACGTTTAACGTATAAGATTCGCCGCCAGTTTTTGCTATCGTAATCGTTGAACCAGGGGCAAAATAGACGTCTACGTAACACTTAAAAGCCGTGTGAACCCAATTATACATAATACCTAAATCCACGATACTTACTTCAATCTGGTTGCTTGTTGAAAATTCACCAGTATCATTATTCTTCACTGCCATATAAATACGTAATGGATCCGATTCATCCCACTCTCTATCATTGAATCCAAACAAGAAATCGCCATGAAATGACGATAAAAATTGACACGGTTGAAGATAACCACCCAAAATGGTATAACACTCAAACCCATTGTTTGGGTTACCGTCCATATCATGTTCCGTTTTTTGAAAACGATACACGTTACCAGCAAGCTTTTCACCTTCTACTACTTCTACTTCCGTAAAGTTGTCGGGATTAGAATAAAAATTTAAATCTGTAATTACCGTCTGCTGTTCATCTTCGCTACTGTTTTCTTCTTCACCCTCAACGGATTCAGACGAATTGATTTCGCTCTCTACGGACGTTTCGCTTTCATTACTATTGTCTTTGTCAAAATGCTGGCGCAGTCCGAAAAATGCACCGCACCCAACGATGACCGCTAAAACCGCACAAATAAATCCGCCAAAGCTTGTATTTCTACTCATACTGCACCTACCTTACTCTGCAGATTCTGCATCCGATTCTGCGGGCTCTTCTTGTACTGTTGCGGTCGAAACCTCCACCGTCAACTGTTTGACGTACGCACTCTTCTCCAACGCCGATATTACACCGTCTTCATCTTCCATCGGAACAATCTCAATTTTTACGTAAACGGCGCCCATCTCTTTTGCCGTATTCAATTCCGTTTCACCAAAATCCTTTTCCAACGTATCTACGCCCAAAAACGCCTTGTCTTTGTCGTAATAGTTGACTTGATATTTTACCGTCGCGTCTTTTTCCAGCGTAATCTTCAACCCGTCAAGATTGTAAAAGCTCGACGTAGCAATCGCGCTCTGGTCGTCTTCATCTACCGCACCCGTCGTATCGTCCAACGCAAAGCGTTCGTAATCCTGCGCCACCAACGTCTTTACGGTAGGCGTTTCCTCGTCCTTTTTAAAGCGCTGGAATAAGCTGAAGATTGCGCCACACGCTACCAACGCTACCAACGCTATCGCTACGTACTTAAGCCCCTTTACGCCGCCCGACTGTTTCTTTGTTGCCTTTTTTGCCTGTCTTTTTGCCATGATGTTATTCTCCTTTTTATCCGCTTTTGCGGTTATTTTTTTCGTTGTTCCCCCGTCATACTTCCCAAAATCCCCCAAACAGATTCACGCCCTTTCCCGGAACGTGAATCCGTTATAAGGGGGATAATGATGACCAACAACGTGGAGCTAACCACATCGAAGGCTGTTGGCGATCGGCCTTTTTATCCCCCTTCGTTTCCAAAGGGCCGCCCGATCAAACGGAGACGTTACGGTTCAACCGTGCGACGTATCGTCCATTATGCCGCTACAATAAGGAGGTAAAAATATGAAAACTGAGCCTGTCAATGCCCTTCACAACTCTTTGCGGTTTCGGCGTTAAACATACACGTAATCATGTCCGCCGCATACGATTCCGCATATTCCAAATCGTTGGCTATCTTCTCCAACGTTTGCCCGGCGACGCTCGTATAATCTTCGCACGACAACCCGTCTACAATGTCGCGCACTTTGTGCGTGTATCCTAACAACCACCCCATGCACCTTTTTTCAAAGCGCATTCTCTTCTTTTCAATCTTCTTTTGAATCTTTTTTATTGTCTTTTCCATGCCATCCCCTATCCATTCAAAACCTTAAAAACCTTTGGCATTGGATCTGCAAAGCCGCCCTTGTACTGAACGAGATGCTCCACCCGTTGCACGTACGCTCTAACACAAAGCAATTTGTCGACTTTGCACCAGCACCAATCCACGACCGCCACACAGCCAGGAGAGACGGAAAACTTTTCCGCCACTGCCCTCCGACAGTTCTTTTCGTTTACCTTAAGCAGCGCTTTCTGTTTTGAACCGCTACGCTTAGGTTGCAACGTTGGCAATTCAATTTCCTCCAACGTCATCTGCCCGGGGAGAGCGCAGCTAATTGCTTTTTCATCGCCGCATCCTCCTGCTCCTCATTCCAGGCGAAGGCATAGGCAACTGCGCCGTTGCCGTTTCCAAAATATCCGAATAATATTCGACCTCTACGTATACCCTAAATTCCGTCGTGCTGCCACGATTCGGATATAAGCCGCTCACCGTTACCCGTTTCACATTAGCGTCCTTTTCCAGCGCAGAATAATATCCTTGCGCAACTTCACACTCGCTACGCGTTCCCATTATTCTAATCTTCATCGTCCGTACCCCCTTTCTTGGGAATCTCCAACGGTATGAATTGAATTTCTCCTGGTTGAATCGGTTTCAGATACGTGCAAAACTCGTGCCTGTTGCCGTCAACCGTGTCTGCCTGCGTGATGATCCACTGTGCCTGCCATTTCAATTTCCGATCGCAAATCATCTCTACGTCTGCATCTGTCAGGCTAGTCAGTTCACCAAAGCGATCTTCCACGCCGGCGATGATTATGTTTCCGGCGATCGGATAATCCAGCATAGTGTCACACATGGATAATTTTGGCCGGGGTTTCATTCTCCCCGTGTCATCGCAGATTACGCGATACCACTTCCCGGATATGTAGCGCCGCACGACGTCAATACCCTCGCACCCGATCAGCTTGTAGAAGGTATGGATATCGTCTTCGATCTCCATCGCCTCTGGTTGCTTGTTTTCCTGCACGTTCAAAAATAGAACCTTGATTTTGTTTGCCATTCCTTATCCCCTTGACAATTTATTCTTACGGCTTGCGCCGTTAAGTTCCCCTGTAAAAATTTTTTGATTTTTTTCGTAAAACCCCTTGACTTTTATAAAATTATCGCATATACTGATATTGGTCGAACCGCGAGACAGACACTCGAGACTGTCTCAACCCGCGTCAACCTGTAGGGGGCGCGGTTTTATTTTTTAAAGTGATTATCCCAATTTTGCAACAATTCGTTGCTCGTTTTCTTATGCTTTTCTATCCCACCGCCCAAGTTATTCAAAATGTGGCGGTGTTCTTTTTTTGTGAGCTTATCACCCGTCGAAGAAAGATCACCTTTGAAAATAGGCTTAAATTTCCCCGACTTATCTTTCGTTGCTACAATAGGATTACTGCTTACAACCGAATCCACTTTCAACGACTTGTGTTTTTTCGGCGAAAGAGTCAGTCCCTGCACCTTCCGTTTTTCGTCTTTACCTTCCTTCGAGTGGATCTTGCATACGGCAAGTGCACCGTCATCTTTGCGTTGTTTTATTACTGCAACACTCCGCGGCTTTCGATTGCTTGGATTTTGCGTAAAATACCCGTCCGTCGTTTTGTAAATTTTGCGAACGTCAGATTTTCTCTTCCCCTTCGATTTCGTCGTAGGGGCTTTTTTATTTGACGTCGTTTTCGGTTTCGACTTCTTCGACGTTGTTTTTTTCTTTTTGAAAAGGTCTTTCAAGCCCATAATCTTCTCCACGTTCTCTTGTTTTTTCGTACTGCTTGTGGTATAATATCCCCAAGGGGCGTTGACGAGCAGTCCACGAAACGGACTCTCCTACCGAAGAGTTTTCGGAATCCATAGAAGGAGGTCGAAGGCAATTATGCGTAAATCGAAAAAATATCAAAGAAAGACGTTCAACGTCATTTCTGCGATTATCGAGTTTTTCGTTGAACTTGTTTTGTGTCCCATCAAGATACTGCAGTCTTTTTTCAACGTTATTGACGAGATACGCAGCTAATCACCCCGAAATAACTACCATGCGGTAGATATTTTCAACCCCAAGGACGAATAGGCGTTACGGCTTATTCGTCTTTTTCTTTCCTAAGTCCTTTTTATCTGCACCGTTTCCACGCCAGGGAGCGGTGTTTTTTATTTTTGTTAACAATATGCTAACTTATGTTAATTTTGATTTTATCATTAAGTTTTAGAAATGTCAAGCATTTTGTTGAAAAAAGTTAGTATAATTTTTTTATAGGAGAAAAGTTAATATGAGGATTTTATCTGAACGGCTACGAGAATTACGAGAACAGAAGGGAATTTCAATGCGTTTTCTTTCAGAGAACGTTGGTATCAGCGATGCCGCTATTTGCAAATGGGAAAACGCTATAAATGAGCCAAAGGCAAGCAATCTATTATCGTTGGCACAGTTTTTCGAAGTATCGACCGATTATCTTCTTGGCCTTGAGAGTGATATTGGTGTCAAGCTTTATTCCACGCCCCTAAAAAAAGAAACTGCCCAGGCAATAAGCCCGGACGGAAAAGAATTGTTAGATATTTATACTGCACTGTCGCCTGAACTTCGCGTGCAGGTACTTGAATACGCGCGCTACTTCGCCGAACGTAGTAAAACTGTAAAAAGGAAATGATTTGAGAAACTATGTCAAAACCCAATTCCTTACTCTCTATATCGGAAACATTTGAAGATTCTTACGATTTGTTCATCGAAAAAACCAAGTCTAATTCCTATTCGCACTTATCGGAAATAGAAAAACAAAAACGAACATTGATTGCATTATATCGAATTGAGTCCACTTTTAATCCCTATTTATCCAAACAATTTTTAGGATTTGCTCAGTTTTTTTCACAAATCATACACTCTAATTATTCAGTTTCTTTTTACAATTCTTTGATACGGTTTTTACAAACTCAATACAATGCATCCCCCTTTCAAATTTTATATGAATACCTATCATTGCAAGGGTATTCTCTTAAACGCATTTATAGTATGCTACTGACAAACGATGAAATCCAATTTACTCAATCATTACCACAAAACACACGGTGGTTAGCAATCCTAATTTTCTATTTATACGATCCCGTTTTGGTGCAAGATTTTTTCAGTAAATTTTTTCCAAAATAATAACGCTTTCCAAAAAATCCTTGTTTCAATTTCACAAAAGCAGCCATTTGAAATTTACTGCGTAATTTTCAAAAAAGCACTTTTGTCGAAAACAGTCGATTTTACGATACAATTTTCCTATCAACTTTTAGGAGGATTGTATCAATGAACAACCAACAAAGGCAGCTCCTGGAGAGCGCGCTGGAACTACTGCACCGCATTATCGGCCTGGACGACGCGGAAAAGGATTTTGACGCGATTCAACGTAGCAAATTCCGTTTCGTCGGCGCCGATGACAACGTAATCCCCTTTCCGGGGAAAGCAAAAAAGCCCCTTCCGATTTCGGAAGAGGCTATCATTTTCTCAACGGCAAATGACGGCTTGGAGGAACCGTCTGCAGAAACAGAACAGGGCTTTGTTTATTTTACTGACAAGGAGATACAACAAATGCCTACAAATTTTAGACGATTGATCGTCATACAAAGAAAGCGCTGCCGCATGCGCAAAAGAAAAAGCGGCGAAAAAACATTTACATACCAGATACGCTACCGTTCGCAAGGCTATAACGTCTCCGGCGACGGTGTAACGATCGAGCTTGCCAAGAAACGTTTTATCAAAAATCTGAAGAACGCGCAACCCGCACAAAAAGAATCTGTCCAGGGCGTGCCCGGTACATTCCATTCTTTCGCGATGCACTACTTCGAGAATTTTAGAAAACCGCGCGTTGCGGAAAAAACGTATCATCACGACTGCTGCCGATACAAACGGTATTTACAAGCGACGTTCACGGAAACGCCATTGACGAAAATCACGCCAACGGATTGCAAAAACCTGTTGGATTCCGTCCTACAACAAGGCAAGGGCAAGACCGCCGATGAATTGAGATCTCTTCTAAATGGAATTTTCAATTCGGCGATCGCGCACGGTATCATCGAGCGAAATCCGCTGGCGATTGTTTTTTATCTTCCACATGCGCGGGAAGAAGGAAAAGCACTGACCCAGGAAGAAGAGCGCACGTTGCTGCGTTGGATCTGTTCGGATACATGTGACTGTGCAACAGAAATTGCTCTGCTACTCTTTTGCGGATTGCGTCCAAATGAGATGGAAAGCAAAAATCATCCCCCTGTAATCGAAGGCAAATTTATCAAGGCGGTAAATTCAAAGCGGCACTTCAACGATAAATCGCGAATCGAATTTAAGTTCATACCGATTTGCCAAGCTTTGCTCCCGTTCCTAGAAAATGGATTCCACCTTCGTCTTTCCGCACGAGCCGTACGCAAGCGTATGCAGAAAATTCTGCCAAATTGCACCTTAAAGGATCTTCGAACAACATTCTATACCCGATGTCAAACGTTCGGCGTCGCCGAGGTTGCTTTAAAAGAGTTCATGGGGCATTCGTTCGGAAAACTCGGTAACGCATACAGCGATCTGGAAAAGCACCAAGACTACCTTCTTTTAGAAGGTAAAAAACTGGATCAATGGAAAGTTGACCCATAACTGTCCCAAAACACAAAAATTTTTTAAAAAACGGTATCAAAAAACAGCGGTTTTTGATAGAAAAACCTAACAAAAACCGCCGTTTTGGTTGAGGCGACGGGACTTGAACCCACGACCTTTTGGTCCCTAACCAAACGCGCTACCAAGCTGCGCTACGCCTCAATATATGCCGTCCGTTCCCCGAACAGCATTACCATTATACCTATACTTTCCTATTTAGTCAAGCATTTTTTCACGCATTTTCAAACTTTTTTCAAAAAAATTTCCGCGTGTATTTTTCCGTGCTCTTTTCAATTTCGCGCTATAATTTCAAACGCAGCAGCCCCACGAGTTTGGACACAAATACTCCCGTTGGGAAAATCATGAAGAACGCAACCAAAGCAACTGCAACCACAATCCCCGTCCATGCAATCACAGGCGCGCATCTATCCAAAATTTTGGTTTTCTTCAAGAGCAAAATCGCCCCCGCTACAATTACAAGAGCCGCCAATACCCCCGCGCCTACGTACTTCACGTACGGCGAAGAATACACAAAATGCACGACGTTTTCGCCCTGTTCCAGTTTCACCATTAAGAAATTCAAATCATTGTTAACGAGCTCGGCTTTCTTACCGTTCACCGTTACCGTATACCCCTTGGACGCCACAAAACTGAGGAAAAGATACTCGTCCTCATTTTCCGCAGTAACCGTCGCCGTAATCTCACCCACGCCCACGTGCACGTCCGCCGCCTTTCCGTGCAAATATTCGCTAAGTTCTACAACGTCCTCTTTTGACACGTATTGCCTAAACGTAGTATCCTCATCATTCGTTTCCGCAACCAAATCCTTTCCGCGCAAAAACTTGTACAGCGCCTTAATATTTTCTGCACGGTAGTTGCTGTAATAAGTTTCGTTAGGCGCTAAAACGTTGGGGTTGGGTTTGACAAAGTGATACGGCTCGCCGCTCACACGGTAGCCAAGTGGGAATACCGCCTTATTTTCGTATGCCCAACGCCCGCCGCGAACCACGTTATTGCCGTCCTTGTCCACGACCTTGGTCATATACCCTTTTTCTACGTATTCCTTTTCAAAAAGCTCTTGCGTATCAGTTTTGCCCTTGCCCTCGCCGTTATTGGGCACGTACACGTATTTATAACCCAGGAAACAATCGGCAAAATAATCCGCGCGGTTGGACGCGCCCAAATCAAACTGCCCCTTAAAGCTAGCGCTGCCGCCCTGATACCCGAACAACCGTCTGCACTCGTAGTTATCCGCGTCGATAATCGACGAAAAGACGGTAAACGTATTCGTTCCAGCAGGGAACGCAACGCACGCCGACCATCTGTCCCCCAAACGTATATTCCCATCGTCGTTATAATACAAACCGCCGTGATCCTTGGTGCGGTAATAGCTGTCGTCCTGTTCCGCAATCACCGCGGACATCTTCTTGTAATCCTCTAACGCCCCATGCTGGGTAGAGCGGTTACCCTCTACAAGCAACCCGCAATTAAAAACCGTTTGCACGCTTAAAAGCACGGAGAGTACCAACGCCAGCGTGCGCACGGAAAGCTTTTTGCCTGAAATCAGCCAACCGCCGAAGAGCAACGTCAAGCTCACGATAAAAAACGGAACGCAAATCAATTCCGCGCCGCCCAGCGAATGGGCGTACGAACCGGGAATATTGCGCAGATTATACACGAGGTCGTAATGTTTGTACTTGTTATAAAAATGATTGCCCGACGGCGTATCGCTGTTGACAAACCAACTGAAAAAGGCAAGGAGCGCCATTGCCGCGATTGCCAGCACACCCACGGCGATTACGGCGTACGTCCAAAGCCGCACTTCTTTCTTCGTTACGGGTTTTTCCCCTTTCATTGCTGTTTTCTTGATTGATTGCGATACGTCTATGGAGGTTTCCGCTCTTTCGTCGCTGACGGCAGCCTCTTCCCCCAAACTTTCTCCGTCGTAAGCACTCCCTTTTTTAAAACAAAGCTCGTTCAAGCAAAGACATGCCCCGCCCATAAAATACACGGCGTTTAAAAACCCAAACCGCAAGGAATAGGAATAGTACGAGCCCATATTGAGTAGCAGCATGGATTCGTCCACCAACACGGGCAACAAAGTCAATACCCCTGCTGTCAGCATAAATTTTGCCATAGACGATTTGATTCCGTTACGGAAAAACCAAGCGACGGTCAAGCCTACGAACGCCGCGTCCGCAATAATGTACGAGCCTTTTCTGTAAAAATATTCGGTAAACCGTTCTAAAAATTTATCGCTTTTAAACTCCCACGATACCGTATCGTATCCAAACCAAAGCATATCGAACAGCCCGCCGCCGCGGCTGCTACGCAAAAACGCCACCAATGCGGGGACTAAAATGGGCAACGAAAGGGCGATGGCAATCAAAAACGCCACGCAAAGGCGCGCGATAAATTTGTATCTGCGTTCCTTTTCCACGCAGAATAGCGCATACGCAATCAAGGCAGGCAAAACCGTAAACAGGGCAAAGCTTGCAATAGAAAAATGGGTATAGATACAACAGGATACCAGCACGGAAAAGCGCCAAAAGCTCCCCGTTTTGACAAAACGGCAAAACGCCCCTACACAGAATGGCACGTAAATCAATAAATCCAGCCAAGCTACAAAGGTGCTCGCCACGAACGCATACCCGCAAAAAGCGTATACGAGCCCGATTACCACGGCGAGATATTCGGGAATATTTTTAAACAGCTTGCGTACAAACCAAGTGCCTGCAAAGCCCACTGCCGCCAGCTTAAATCCGACGACGAACGCGGCGGTATAGACGACGTTTCCCTCGCCGCACACCAAAAACAGCAAGCTGAACGGACTGACGAACGTATACAAAAACATACCCGTTACGTCCGCGCCGCCCATAATCGAATAGCTGTACGTCAACGTGGATTTACCCTTAAAAACGTCGAAGATATGCTCGAAAAAAGGACAAATCTGCGCCGAATAATCGTAACTTGCCGCCGTGTATTTATCCGAAAACGGATATACGCCGTACACCCAAGACAGGAAAAAATACAGCCCAAGCACGAGTGCGGGCGTCAAAAACAGCGCGAAATTTTTTTCAAAAAACGCGCTCAGGCTACTAAAACGAGATTTTTTTGTCGTTTCCGCCCTTTCTTCCGCTTGAAGCGTTTCGGTCGGTTGTATTACGGGCTCTGCCGTCAGTT
>JBGVQH010000221.1:0-2038 GCA_045127475.1 Candidatus Scatosoma sp. | reverse complement strand
TGGGGTGTTCTTCGTCCGTTTCCCGACAAAGAATCTCCCATATTTTCAGCAATTTAATCCGCGTTGCATTTTGCGCTTCCATAGTTTCTCCTTTTGCGTTCATCTCGTACCTGGTAGGCTGGTTTGCTCTTTTTTAATTCCAACGTTTAAATACAATGATTTCGGGATTCGTACCGTTATCGCCGTATTCACAAACCAAAAGATACCGCTCATCAGCAACCAACCCATAGCAGCGATCGCTGTTTTTCTTGCAAATTTGATTGATGAAATACTTTTTATCATCATTCCAAAACTTGATCAATTGACCATTTGGCAACGCGTACGAAAGGTTGACAAAATCCCCTTTCCCTACGTGCATATCCTCCACACTAGCCATATCCGCTATTCCCAAAGCATTGAAAGCCGCAATAATATCCGCCTTAACACGCGCCCAAACGCGGCATTGTTCAATCCTAGCACCCGGCGGCGTATCACCGTGTTCTTTATCGCAGGAATACTGCGTCAATAATTCGCAAGGCAATTTCGTACATTCTCCGCAATGGCGAAATCCTTTATTCTGGCAACAAACCGCAACGGGACATTCCCCGTGGAAAGGATGACCGTTCGTTTCTATACAGCCTCCGCAATGGCAGGGTTCTTTAAAATCGCAAGTCGTACAATGCAATCCGCAACGAGAATCAATCATAATGCACCTCTTTTGTATTTTTGATAATTTATCGTCGTTACCATTTTTATTATAACAAAAATAAAACTGTTTTTCAAGTATTTTAAATAATAATCCACAAATGCGCTACTTTCAGTTCGCTATTCCGTCGGATATAAACTTTTTCGTCTTTCCTGATAGGAGTTCTACGAAAAAACCACCCTTATGGGTGGCTTTCGTGGTGACCCCAGACGCTCGCAAGCTCGCTATTCCGTCGCTGCGCTCCTTACGTTACTCTCACCCGATTGTCGCGTTCTTCGTCTTTCCCGATAGGGACACACGAAAAAAACCACCCTTATGGGTGGCTTTCGTGGTGACCCTATCGGGACTCGAACCCGAGTTTGCGCCGTGAGAGGGCGCCGTCCTAACCGCTAGACGATAGGGCCAATTTATAATCATCGCAATACGTATCACTTACTTTTGCCTATGTAGTATAGCACATTTTTTTTAGAATATCAACTGTTTTTTATCCCCTTTCAAAAAAAATTGTGTGCGTAAAACAAACGGACGGCCGCAGCCGTCCGTTTTTCTTTTCCATCGATACTTAGTCTTCCAAGCCTTCGTTGAGCTTAGCAAGCAATGCGTCCAAATCTTCGCCATGTACTGCAACCGCTTCCGCAACCGTTTCACCGTGTGCCATCGCGCAGCCAAAGCAATGCATACCTGCCGCCATCAAAATTTCAGGTGCGTTGGGGTTGATTTCCAAGCATTCTGCAATCAAGGTATCTGCCGTAATTTTTGCCATTGTAGTTCCTCTCCTTCTTCTTTATTGATACTTTATTGTAACACGTTTTCGCGCTTTTCAAACACGATTTGTGTTTTTTATTTAAAATATTTTACGCCGCTCTCAAATATCTTCATATCGAAATTGCCTTCGACGTTCTTATATAAGTTCTCACCGATACGTTCGCTATGCCCCATCTTACCAAACACTCTGCCATCGGGCGACGTAATACCCTCGATTGCCCACATAGATCCGTTGGGATTAAACGGAGAAACCATCGTAGGCGCGCCTAAAAGATCGGCGTACTGCGTTGCGATTTGACCGTTTTGACGCATTTTTTCGAGTTCTTCCATCGGCGCAACAATCTTCCCTTCGCCGTGCGATACGGGTACTTTGTACGTTTCGCCCACTTTACAAGCCGACAGCCAAGGCGACAAGTTTGACGCCACGCGGATATCCACCACCGTCGATACGTGACGGGAAATGTTATTGAACGTAAGTGTCGGCGAATTTGCCGTCATTTCCGTTACGTGACCATAGGGAACAAGACCGAGCTTGATAAGTGCTTGGAAACCGTTACAAATACCCAGCGCCAAGCCATCGCGATGATT
>JBGVQH010000220.1:0-2556 GCA_045127475.1 Candidatus Scatosoma sp. | reverse complement strand
TTGTCTTCACCAAGATACATATTGGGGATTTCATATTCGGGGTTGATCGTTTCAAGCGTTGCGCCGTCATAGAATTCGAACAAACCGCCGTAAGTCAATCTTGCGCCGCCCTTGTCGCCAAGGAAGTCGATAAACATTTCGCCCTTATTGATATTCTGCGCCCATGCACCGTTGAAGGAAATGCTCGCCTTGTCCGTACGAATATGACCGGTAATGAAATCGTCTACGTCATTCGTACCGTTTTCGATATCCGCAGTATCTTCCGCCCACATACCCGTGTATTTATAGGATTTCATATCCTTTGCCATTTCGCTGTACGCGTCACACGTAACCGTCTTAAGTTTCGCCCCGCCCAAAATGTAGAGAATCAGGTCAAGGAAATGCACACCCCAGTCAATCAAAACGCCGCCGCCCGATTGCGATTTCGTCGTAAACGCGCCGCCAAGCCCGGGAATACTTCTAAAGCTTCTAAACGAGCAATATACGTGATAAAGATTGCCGAACTTGCCTGCTTCTACCCATTCACGCAAGGTTTCCACCGATTTATGATAACGGTTGCAAACACCGATATTGAGCATTTTGCCCTGCTTTTCCGCTTCCGCTGCCATCTCGCAAGAAAGCGCATAATTTATAGTGATAGGTTTTTCGCAAAGCACGTGTTTGCCTGCCTTCAACGCGTCCATGGTAATGGTGTAATGCGCGTAGTTAGGCGTGAGAACGAATACCGCCTCCACTTCGTCGTCCTGAAGCGCCACGTTATAATCCGTGATCACCTGTTCCACCTGCGCAAACTGTTCCTTCGCCTTTTGTGCCTTTTCTTCAATGAGATCGCAAGCGTATTTGATACGCAAGCCTTCGATCTGCGCCAAAGCGGGGAAATGTGCGTTCATTGCGATTCTACCGCAACCGATTACTGCAATTGTAGCCATAATAGTTTACTCCTTATAAATATAAAAATATTTTATTTTATTTTATTATTCAAACTGAAACGTGTCTTTTAACGTCAGCCATTTTTGGTCCTTTTCACTAAGCAATAAGGGGGTGCCATCCGCAAGCGTATACCCCTCAGAAGATGCGTTCATCGCATACCTGCCTGCCACCTCGGGCCATTTTATCCCGATTTCTGGATCATTCCAAGCCAAGCCGCCCTCGTCGCCGGGATGATAAAAATCCGTCACTTTATAGCAAAATTCCGCGACGTCGGAAAGCACCAAGAAACCGTGCGCAAACCCCTCGGATATGTAGAACTGTTTCTTGTTTTCTTCGGATAATTCTACTCCGTACCATTTACCGTACGTTGGGCTATTTTTACGAAGATCTACGGCAACGTCAAAGACTTTGCCCTTGATAACACGCACCAATTTACCCTGCGGATACTGTTTTTGGAAATGCAACCCCCGAAGAACACCCTTGACGCTCATCGATTGATTGTCTTGTACGAACTCCATACAAAGCCCTGCTTCTGCCATATCCCGTTTATTATACGTTTCCGTGAAATAACCGCGGCTGTCGCCGTGCACCGTTGGTTCGATAATATACAAGCCTTCAATCGGCGTTTTTTCCACTTTGATTTGCCCCATTATTCTCCGCGCTCCTTCAATTCCGTCAAATACCTGCCTACCGCGTCTTGCCAATTCGGCAGCGGTGTGAACCCATTTTCAACAAGCTTGCTCTTATCCAAACGACTGTTAAAAGGCCGCGCCGCTTTGGATAAACCGTACTCTGCCGTGGTGACGGGAATCACCTGCGTTTGCAAGCCAGCTTGGCGGTAAATTTCTTTCGTGAAATCGTACCAACTGATATATCCGCCCTCGTTTGTCGCGTGATAGTAGCCGTATTTTTCCGTTTCCAACATATCCACAAGCAACCGAGAAAGGTCGAACGTGTACGTGGGTGTACCGATTTGGTCGTTGACAACGCGCACGCTGTCGTATTTTTTTCCAACGTTAAGCATTGTTTTCATGAAATTCTTGCCGTTGATCCCAAATACCCAAGCGATACGGACGATAAAATATTTCTCGAGCGTTTCCGCCACCGCGAGCTCGCCTTCCAATTTCGTTTGACCGTATACGTTTAAAGGCTTATACGCCTTACAATCGGGTTGCCAAGGCGTTTCGCCCTTCCCACCAAACACGTAATCGGTGGAAATATAGAGCATTTTACAGCCAAGTTTTTGACACGCCGATGCGATATATTGCGTACCGCTGACGTTGATAGCGCGAACTTTGGCTTGATTTTCCTTTTCTTCCGCGAGATCGACCGCCGTCCAAGCCGCACAATGCACCACCGCATCGGGTTTACAAGCCGTCAAGAACGAGTCCACAGCCCCTTTGTCGGTAATATCCATTTCTTCCACGTCTACCCCGATCGCATCATAACCGCGCACGGTCAATTCTCGAACGACGTCAAAACCAAGTTGTCCTTTTACGCCCGTTACCAATACTCGCATTTTTTATTTTCCTTCTAACTTTTCCCCGTACATCTTTTGGTAATAATCTTGATATTCGCCTGAAACGATACGTTCCCACCACGATTTATTATCCAAATACCATTGGA
>JBGVQH010000219.1:0-2666 GCA_045127475.1 Candidatus Scatosoma sp. | reverse complement strand
GAAACTCTGTATTTCAAAATCGTATAAAAATCAGGTTGTTTTTGACAATTTCGAGCTGGAAATTAAGGACGGGCAAATTTTGTGCGTTTTGGGGGAGTCGGGCGGCGGCAAGACGACCTTATTGAATATTTTGGCAGGGCTGACGGCGTACGAGGGCGTTGTGGAAAATCCGCCGAAAAAGGTGGGATATATTTTTCAAGAGCCGAGACTGCTTCCGAATTTGACGGTAGAGGAAAATTTGCGGTACGTGGGGGGCAGCCCTGAAAGAATCGACGAATTGTTGAAAAAAACGGAGTTGACGGCGTGTAAACATAAGAAACCGCGCGCCCTTTCGGGTGGCGAAAAGCAGCGAGTTGCGATTGCGCGTGCTTTTTTGAGTGATAGCGAGGTCTTGCTTTTGGACGAACCGTTCTCTTCGCTCGACACCGCCTTGAAAATTCGATTGGCGGGGGTATTTGCGACGCTTTGGAAGGAACAAAAAAAGACGGCGGTATTCGTTACGCACGATATCGAAGAGGCATGTATGCTGGCGCATCGTATCGTTGTTTTGCGCAAAGGAAAAATTGTGTTGGATTTGGAGATGGACGGGGAATTGCCTCGCGGATATGCTGAAAATGCGGCGGAGAGAGAAAAAATTTTAAAAACCTTACTTTGCGAATAAAACAACGGGGTAAAATCGCTTGAAAATATCGATAAACGGGTGTATAATATAGAAAAAGCAAGCGGAGTAAAGTATGGAAAACGAAAAAGACATTTCAAAAGCGACTTTGGCGCGAATGCCCTTGTATCTGCATTTTTTGCAGGAAGAGGATTCAAAGGGGGCGAAGTATATCTCGTCCACGGTGATTGCGCAAAATATTTCGGTGTCGTCGGTGTTGGTGCGCAAGGATTTGGCGTTGGTGTCCTCGGAGGCGGGGCGGCCGCGTTTGGGGTTTGCCATTTCGCGTTTGATTGTCGATATTGAAAAATTTTTAGGGTATGATAACCTGTCCGACGCGGTAATCGTGGGCGCGGGCGGCTTGGGTCGTGCGTTTTTGGGTTACGAGGGTTTTAAAAGCAACGGTTTGAATATCGTGGCTGCGTTTGATATTTCCGAAAAGCTGATTGGGACTCGGGTAATGGGTAAAGAAATTTTACCCCTTTCTGCCCTGAAGGATTTTGTGGAAGAGCATAAAATAAAAATCGGGATTATTACCGTACCCAAGGTGGCAGCTCAGGGGGTTTTGAATCAAATGGTGGACGCGGGGATTCAGGCGATTTGGAATTTTGCTCCTGCACCCTTGCGCGTACCTAAGGATATTATTTTAAAAACGGAAGATTTGGCGGCGTCTTTGGCGATGCTCGCGGGGAAATTGTATAAACGGCACGATTGATCGGGCGTATTCTCGTAGGGCGATTATGGATTTGAAAGGCTTTTCAGGTAAAAAAATATGCGTAGCGGTAAGCGGCGGAGCAGACTCCGTCGCCTTGTTGCATTACCTTAAAAGTCGTGAAAAAGAGTACGGATATAGCTTGACTGCGGTGCATTGTGAACATGGTATTCGCGGGGAAGAAAGCCTTGCGGATATGCGCTTTGTGCAAGAATTTTGCCAAGGACTGGGCGTGGAATTGACGGTTTTCTCGCAGGATTGCCCTGCACGCGCCGCTAAGGAAAAAATCAGTTTGGAAACGGCGGCAAGGCTTTTTCGTCGGGAATGTTTTTTGCAACTTATCGACGAGAAAAAAGCCGATTATATTGCGACGGCGCATCATCAAAACGACGAGGCGGAAACGGTGTTGTTCCGTATTGCGCGTGGTGCGTCCTTGACGGGTGCAAGCGGTATGAGAGCGGTAGACGGGTGGTTAATTCGCCCCTTGTTGCATTGGTCGAAAGAGAAGATTTTGGACTACGTTTTGGCGTACGGCTTGGCGTTTTGTACGGACAGTACGAACGGGGATACCGCCTATACGCGCAACCGTTTGCGCGCGGAAATTTTGCCTGCTTTGGAAAGTGCGGTGGGCGGTGCAACGGAAAATTTGGCGCGTTTTGCGCAAAAAGCCGCTGAGGACGACGGGCTTTTGTATGAATACGCACAGGCGTTATTACAGGTTGTGGACGGCGAACAGGGCAGCGTGTATATGGTGGCGTTTTGCGATAAAAAACCCCTGTTTTATCGGGCGTGCTTGCTGGCGATAAAGGGGCTGGGATTGGAAAAGGATTATACTACGGCGCATTTGGACAGCGTGTATGCTCTGCAAACGAGCGAACGGGGCGCGCGGTTAGATTTGCCTAAGGGGATTGAGGCAGTCAAGGCGGAAACGGGGATTTGTTTTCAGATGAAAGCACCTGCGTTTATATATGAAAAGCCTGCACCGAAAACATTTTCCTTAGACGGATTTGACGGGGGACGGTATGAGGTTATCCTATCCAAAACTCCTTTGACTGGCGACGGAGTTTGGCGAGTATTGCGTGTGGACGGCGATAAAATTCCAAAGACGGCGGTGTTTCGTTTCCGTCAAGAGGGCGATGTAATTATGCGCTTTGGCGGCGGTGGAAAAACACTGAAGAAATTTTTTAACGAGGAAAAAATTTCCGTTTCCGAGCGGGGATATCTGCCCTTGATAGCGGAGCTGGACGGCGAGGTGTACGCCGTTTGCGGCGTGGAGATTTCCGAAAAAGTCAAGGT
>JBGVQH010000218.1:0-14940 GCA_045127475.1 Candidatus Scatosoma sp. | reverse complement strand
TTACGCTATCGTGAGTACATTTTTGCTACTGACCGCTCTACAGACCATTTATATAGATGGCGTTACCTCTACCGATAACGGCAGATTTCAGATATTCGTAGCCACAACAGCGGTATTTTTCGTAACCTATGCCGCATTGTTTTCAAGCCTTAAGGATATGGTCGAGCTTGCCAAAGAAAAACGCAAGCAGATCCACACCGAGCTTCTCAAAACACAGGTGCAAGCGCAAGAAAACGAAGTGATGTGGGCAAGGAAAAGCTATCACGATATCCGCCACCACAACGATGCCATTTTGGCGATGGCTAAGACGGGGGATCTCGATAGCATTATTCGTTATCTTGAAAAGCAAAGCGTAGAAGATGACGGTCAGCACAACGAGCGGTTTTGCGAAAACGAAACGATCAACAATGTGCTTCGTGTGTACAGCGCCAAAGCAAAATCTGCGAATATTCGATTCAGTGCTGATGCCGCGGCGAAAAAAGAAACCCCCGTTTCCTCGCACGACCTTGTGGCTATTCTCGCAAACGTGGTAGAAAATGCACTCCACGGTGCGATTGAATCAAACGCCGAGGATCCTATGATTTCGGTGAATATTTACTATAAAGCCAAGAAAATGGTCATCGTTTGTGAAAACTCCTGTAACCCCTTCTTGGTGTTCGTTCCCGATATGCCGAGTGAGATGTGGGGCGTAGGAATTCACAGTATCGTATCCACGGCGGAAAAGTACGGCGGCACTTGTCGCTTCACCGCGCAAAACGGCGTGTTTACAGCAACCGTTGCGCTCATATCTTAATACTTTTGAACTCATCCCCCGAAGGAAATTTCGGGGGATTTTTTTCGCGCTTACCTACCAATCACGCCAAATTTGCTACCAATCACGCCAAAAACGTGCTTTTTTACGATTTCTTGCTATAATATAGCAAACACTTTGGAAAGGGGATGCCCCCATGGAAAATAAGGTTCAGAACTGTCCTTACAAAGGCAAAGAAATCACACGTCATACGACCTGCTCCTGCTTTAAAAAACGGCAAAGCTTGCTTGCAATAGAGTCAATATGTTGGTTCTGTCAGTATGCCAAATACGATCTTTTCAGCGACAAGCTGCCCGAAACAGGAATTTGTAAATATCCGGAGATTCAAACAAAATGAACGAAAAATTTAACAAGAAGAAATGTTCTATGAAAAAAGTTATTACTTTGTTGTTGACAACAATAGTGTTGAGTTGCGTTTTTACAGGCTGTTCAAATCACAATGAGGTTCCAGACGTGGTGAAAAAAACAAACGGCGGCGAAAAGTGGGAAACGAAGATCGATTACGCAAGTAACGATAATTGGCTTGCGAAAAATGATACGGGCAAAGACGTTGACGTTATCTATTTTTATTCTACCACCTTCAACAAGGCAAGCGATGATGCACCAGACATTGCGGACATTGACGATGTGGGAATGCGTACTCAAGCACAGGTCGAATTGAAGCTACAAGCGAGTGTATTTGAGGAGGACTGCAACGTTTATGCGCCTTATTACAGACAGATAAGCGCTCCTTATGCGCTGACTCTCAGTGATGAGGAGGCAGACGATCTGCTCCGATATTCCGCATCACAGGATCCTTCGAGGGCGCTTGATTATTACTTTGAGCATTACAATAACGGAAAGCCCTTTATACTCGCAGGTCACTCGCAGGGCTCTCAGATTTTGACTATGATTCTTTCCGACTATATGAAGGAGCATCCCGAATATTATGACAGAATGATTGCGGCATACGTAATCGGATATTCCGTAACCGAAGATTATATGAAGGCAAATCCCCATTTGGAGTTTGCAGAGGGCGCTGATGACACGGGTGTTATCATTTCTTACAACACAGAAGGTCCCGGAAATAAGGATCAGCACAACGCCGTTGTGGTAGAGGGGGCTATTTCCATCAATCCTCTCAACTGGAAAAGAGATGAAACCTATGCATCCGCTTCGGAAAACAAGGGCGCTCTCCTCACAGTCGGTGAAATTACTGCAGGTGTGGCGGACGCAAGAATTGACCTTGAACGCGGTGTAGTGGTTTGCGAAAGCGTAGATCCCGCTGTTTATGGTATTCCGGAGTCGGCACACGCTTTGTTCGGCCCTGAGAGCTTCCATAACTGCGATTACGGGCTTTATTATATGAATCTTCGTGAAAATGTAAAGGTCAGAATAGCTGCTTTTAATAAATAAAGACGCGATCCAAATCGAGCGAGAAGAAACACAAAAATAAAGGGCTTCTTCTAACAATGAAAAGAGATTATTATGAATAACAAATTGAAAAATAGCATATCGCTACTGATCGTGGCGTTATTGCTTGCTACGATGTTTACCGCTTGCAACTCATATGACGAGGATTACCAAATATACGACTTGTGGGTTGCAGGTGTCAAGGTAACAACGAGAAACAGGGCGGATATACTCGGTGACGGAACGGTCAGCTTCGTTGGCGATGGTAAGTCAGGTACACTTACTCTGAACGGTACAAATATCGCAGAATGCTCCGATACGGAGATGGAAGCGTTTATTGTTTCAACCATTGATAATCTGACTCTCAACCTTGTTGGCGAGAACAAGATCGGCATGGGCGAAAAAGCCCCCGTAAACGGCATTTCCGCATACGATTTGACCATCAAGGGTGAAGGTAGCCTTGCCGTTGGCGCAAGAGCAAGCTGTATCAAAGCCGACACGCTTACGGTTGAATCCGGCAAGATCGATACTTACATCAAAACTGCCGAGGACGAGATCGCAAGCTTTATTGGTGTTGGTCTTTGGGCGCAAGAGCTTCTGACAATTACCGGCGGTGATATCAAAGTTCATTATGCGCCGGAATTTACTGCTTTATCTTATGGTTTGTACTGTGTAAAAGACCTTACGATAAACGGTGGCAGTATTGAAATCAAACAAGAAGATGCCGCAGCCTTGGGAGTTGGTATCATATCATCGGAAAAAATGACTATTGCTGGCGGTAATATTACTGTTTACGGCAACGACGATGCAATGAACGCCAAGACCTTTGCTATGACAGGCGGTACTGTAAACGCAAGTGCAGTTGATCTGTTTTTGGCAGGCTTTGATCCCGAAACGGGAGAATTTGTGTTTGGCTCTGACGGTGTTTGCCGACTTGTCAATAAAGCAGAGTTCTCGGGCGGTTCGCTTACACTCGTAGCCCTTGAACGTATGAATCCCGACGTTCCCACCTTCTTCTCCAAAGACCTTGCGACCCACGGAATGAAGGTAAGCGGCGGTGACAGTGCCGATACTCTTACAGAGAAGGATACTTCCACCTACACGTATACCGACACCTGCATCCGCATTGAGAAGGAGGTAAACTGATATGACGGGGACCAAGAAAAGAATATCAGCATCCTTCCAAAAGTGGCTCTTCCTTATCGTCGCTATTGCGTTTGTAATCACCCTCGTATTCCTGTGGGGATATCAGACGGGGCTCTTTACCGATAGTGCAGAGAACCTTCTTGATGCGTATATTAAGGATGTAAAACAGGATATCGCAGACACATCGGATAAAAACCTTTTGGTTATCACACACGCTATTGCAACCGAATTAAACAGCACGGACGAGATCACAAACGAGCTTCTCGCTGAAATGCTCGACAAATACAACGTAAGTGAGATAAACTACGCTAATACAAGCGGTATAATCGACGCAAGCTCAAACGAAAGCTTTGTCGGCTTCAATATGTCAACAAACGGTCAGCAACCGGCAGAGTTTATGGCTCTGCTCGGCGCACTCACAGAGTACGTGCAAGACTATCAGCCCATCGCCTATGACAGCGATATCTACCGTAAGTACGCAGGCGTATCACTTGCAAGAGGTGGCTTTGTCCAAGTCGGCTACGACGAAGAAGCCTATTATGAGGCAATGGGAACTGCCGTGACCGAGGTGGTTAAAAACCGCCGCGTTGGAGAGGACGGATTCCTCATTGTTACCGATAGCGAATGGAACATCGTCAGCGACCGTTCTAATAATAGTGGTCAGCCCATTACCATCGTAACGGCAATGACACAGGACTTTGCCGAGATCGAAAACAAAGAGATGTTTGAGGAAGGCATCTACATAGGCAAAGAGGTGGAAAAGGACGGAGAAACCGTCACAGAGTACCGCTTTGAGCGCGCGTTCTGTATGTTCGACGAAAACGAAGGCTTCAAGATCATCGCCGTTTATCCGCACAGCGAGGCAATGGTTTCCCGTGACGTATCGATAGGGGTGTTCACGGTGCTTCAGATCGTGATCTTCGGCGCACTCTTCGTCTTGATTTATTTCCTTGTGCGAGGTCTCGTTGTAAAGAATATTCACAAGGTAAACACCTCACTCTCCGCTATTACCGAGGGCAAGCTCGACACCGTGGTGGATGTTCGTTCCCACGTGGAGTTTGACTCACTCTCAAACGATATCAACGCAACGGTCGATACCTTGAAGCGTTACATCAAGGAAGCGGAGGAACGCATAGATGCAGAGCTTGCCTTTGCAAAAGCGATTCAGCATTCCGCATTGCCGAGCGTTTTCCCACCCTATCCAAATAGAAAAGAATTTGAAATCTACGCCACCATGCATACGGCAAAAGAGGTCGGCGGCGACTTCTACGATTTCTATTTCATTGACGATGACAACCTTGCATTCTTGATGGCAGACGTTTCGGGCAAGGGTATCCCTGCGGCAATGTTTATGATGCAATCCAAGACCATCATAAAGAGCTGTGCCGAGTCGGGCATGAGCGTTGAAGAGGTATTCACAGTTGCCAACGAAAAGCTCTGCGAAGGTAACGATGCGGGTATGTTCGTTACCGCTTGGATGGGTATTCTGGATCTCACGACGGGAAAAATGCAGTTTGCAAACGCAGGACATAATCCGCCCCTTATTAGAAGAGGCAATGATAATTTTGAATATTTAAAAACTCGTCCTGGATTTGTTTTGGCTGGCATGGAGGGGGTTCGATATCGCGCTGGAGAGCTTACGCTTGGCGAGGGTGATAGATTGTTCTTGTATACAGATGGAGTTCCTGAAGCAACGAATGCTGACAATCAATTTTATGGAGAGGATAGGATTCTTGCTTTTATGAATAATCATATTAAGGTGGACTCTAGGCAGCTTTTATCGGCAGTGAAAACCAGTATAGATGAATTTGTAGACGGAGCGCCGCAATTTGACGATATTACAATGCTGAGTTTTGATTTTAAGCCTGGCAAAGGAGGTGGACACGTGGTGAAGAAAGTATTTCCTGCAAAGACCGAAGCACTATCGGACGTTCTCGGGTTTGTAGAGAAAAATCTTGACAAGTATCATTGTCTTGCAAAAACAAAGACAGCTATTTGCGTCGCGATTGAAGAAGTGTTTGTCAATATTGCGCGTTATGCCTACGGTGATGTGGAGGGGGACGTTGCGTTAGATATTAATTTTGAAGAAGAAAATCGTGTTATAACTTTCCGTATAAAGGATAAGGGCATAGAGTTCAACCCGTTGGAGAAAGAAGACCCCGATATTACGTTGTCGGCGGAGGAACGAGAAATTGGCGGGCTGGGTATCTTTATAACGAAGAAGACGATGGACTTGGTAACTTATGCCTATGAAAAAGGCGAAAATATTTTAACAATGATAAAGAAAATATAAAAGGAGATTGAAGGAATATGATTATTGAAACAAGTAGAAATGAAAGGGAATTGATTGTTGCATTGTCGGGGAGGTTGGATACAACTACCGCGCCCGTTTTAGAGAAAACAATAACTGAAAACGCCTGTGATATAGAAAAGCTTGTTCTTGATTTTAAGGGGCTTGAATATATTTCTAGCGCAGGACTTCGTGTGGTCTTGAATGCCCAAAAGAAGATGCAACAAAAAGGCGGAATGAAAGTAATTAACGTATGTGAAGAGGTTATGGAAGTTTTCGAGATTACAGGCTTTGTCGATATTTTAGTTATAGAATAACCGTATTTGTATAGAAATTAAAATTGTTTATAGTAAATATCCCCCGCTTTGAGCAGGGGGATATTTACTTATTGTACAGAAAAAAGGTTTTTTTTGCTTGAAAAAAGTGCTTTTTTGGATAATCAACACATAATTTCACCTTATTTTCATTGTAAAAAAAGAAAAAGTTTGCTATAATAATAAAAACTATCAAATTAGGAGAGTATGCCCTTTTGTAGGGAAAAGAAGAAAAATGACGGCTGTAAAGTTTGAAAAAGTGCATTTTTCCTATAAGACGGAGGACGCGCAGGACGAAAACGTCTTTGCCGAAGAAACCGCCTTTTCTTTGGACGGAATTGATTTTTCCGTCGAGGAAGGGGAATTTGTCGCCGTTTTGGGGCATAACGGGAGCGGGAAATCTACCCTTGCACGCTTGACAAACGGTTTGCTTTCGCCGACAAGTGGCGAGATTACCGTGTTTGGGTTGGATGCAAAAGACCAAAAAAATCTTTTTGAAATTCGTAAACAGGTCGGGATTGTTTTTCAAAATCCCGATAATCAGACGGTGGCGTCCATTGTGGAAGACGACGTGGCGTTCGGACCTGAAAACGTGGGGATAAAGCGTGAGGAAATAGGACAGCGTATTTCGTTTGCGCTCGATGCGGTAGGGATGAGTGATTTTCGGCATGCAACACCGTCCAGACTTTCGGGGGGGCAAAAACAGCGTATTGCTTTAGCGGGCGTGTTGGCGTTAAAGCCTCGTGTTATGATTTTGGACGAAGCGACGGCAATGCTTGACCCGCGCGGTAGAAAAGAGGTAATGGACGTGGTTTTGCGGCTCAACCGCGAGGAAAAAATCACGGTAATTTTGATTACGCATTTCCCCGAGGAGGCAATGCTTGCCGACCGCGCGATTGTTATGAGCGCGGGACGTATCGTCATGGAAGGAAAACCTGCCGATATTTTTGCTCGCGAAGAGGAATTGGAACAATATTCTTTGACGCTGCCTCGTCAAATCCGTGTTTGCCGCGGGTTGCGCCAAGGGGGCGTGGAGATTGCCGACACTATGGACGAAAACGCGATTGCGGAAGGCGTTTTGACGGCTTTTGGCGCGGATAAATCGTTGGCGAATTTAGATGGCAAAACGGAAAAGGTGGGGGACGGTACGCGTTCAACGCCGATTAGCCCTAAAAAAACGGGGGAGGGGTGCATCTATTGCGAAAATCTTTCTTTTGTGTACAATCCAAAATCGCCCTTTGAAACGTATGCCTTGGACAACGTGCAGCTGCAGATCAACGCAGGGGATTTCTTTGGGATTATCGGGCATACGGGCAGCGGGAAATCGACCTTTGTACAGCATTTGAACGCGCTGTTGAAGGTGCCGTCTGCGAACAAAAAATACAAAGAGAAAAAGCCGAAAAAGGGGCTGCCCATACCTCCGAAAACGGTTTTGTCTGTTAACGGCTTTGACTTGACCGATAAAGCGACGGATTTTAAGGCGTTGCGTAGTAAGGTCGGTATGGTTTTTCAATATCCCGAATACCAACTGTTTGCGGAAACGGTGTTTGAGGACGTAGCGTTCGGTTTGAAAAATTTTGCAAAGGAGCTTAGCGAAACCGAGATTGAAAACGCCGTGCGCGAGGCTTTGGAAACGGTAGGGCTTTCGTATGAGAAAGTGAAAAACCGTTCGCCGTTTGAACTTTCTGGCGGACAAAAACGCCGTGTTGCGATTGCAGGCGTGATTGTTACCAAACCGCAGATTTTGGTGTTGGACGAGCCTGCGGCGGGGCTTGACCCGCTTGGAAAAGAAGAAATTATGGCGCTTTTGCACAAAATCCACGGCGATTGGTGTCAGACGGTTATCATCGTATCGCACGATATGGACGAGATAGCGGAAAATTGCAACCGTGCGGCGATTTTTTCGGAGGGGAAGATTGTCATTACGGATACGCCCAAGGGGCTTTTTACGGACGTGGATAAAATTTTGTCGCTGGGTTTAGACGTGCCGTTTACGGCGAAAATAGCGAAAAAATGTCGTGAAAACGGAATGAATATTTCCTGCAATTATACTGCCGCTGATTTCGTGCAAAAAACGATAGAGTGTATTAAAACGGCGGGGGACGGTGCGCGATTAACGCCGCCCGAAGGGGGGCAGACGAATGCGTGACGTTGCGTTTGGGCAGTATTACCCTGCCAAATCATTCGTGCATAAAACCGACCCGCGCACGAAGATATTGTTTTTAATCGTTTATATCGTTTCCCTCTTCTTAGCGGATACCTTTTATGCGCTCGGCGTATGCGCGTTGCTGTTTGCGGTGATTGCAATTTTTTCGCGCGTGCCTCTTAAGAGCTTGCTCCGCTCAGTCAAGGCAGTCATTTTTCTGCTTGTGTTTATGAGCGTGCTCAATTTGTTGCTTTTCGAGGGCGGGAAACCATTGTACGATTTGCCCAAGCCGTGGCGTTGGTTGATTATCACCGACCAAGCCCTCTACAATGCGTCGTTTTTAGCGGCAAGACTTTTATTGCTTGTGCTGGGGTCGTCGCTTTTGACCTTGACGACCACGCCCGTGTCCCTTGCGGACGGGATTGAGAGCCTGTTAAAGCCGTTAAAACTGCTTCATTTCCCCGTGCACGAATTGGCTTTGATTATCTCGATTGCGTTGCGGTTTATTCCTATATTGACGGACGAAACGGGGCGGATTATGAACGCGCAAAAGGCCCGCGGAGCGGATTTTGAAAGCGGTAATCTTATCAAACGCATTAAAGCGTTGTTGCCGATATTGATACCCTTGCTCATTAGCGCGTTTCGCCGTGCGGACGAGCTTGGCGATGCGATGGACGCAAGGTGTTATTCGGGCAGTAAAGTACGTACGAAATATAAAAAACTTACCTACGGTTGGCGTGATTTTTTGGCTGCGATTGTAGGGCTGTCGATGTTAGCAGGCGAGATTTTGTTGAAAATTTATACGACGGCGATTATTTAAAAGCGATTATTTAAAAAAGGACGGAAGGGCTTATGCGGTACGTATTAAAAATTGCATACGACGGAACGGTATACGCAGGCTGGCAACGGCAAAAAAATGCCCTTTCGGTGCAGGAATGTTTGGAGAATGCGGTGCAAACGGCGTTGGGCGTGAGTGTGCACATTACGGGTAGCGGCAGAACAGACGCGGGTGTGCATGCGGCGGGACAGGTTTGTCATTTTGATTTGGAAAACGTAAGCGTACCCCCCGAGAAAATGCCCGATTGTCTAAACCGCTTTTTGCCGCCCGATATTCGTGCGGTCGAAGGTTGGTGCGCGGGCGAGGATTTTGACAGCAATCGTAGTGCGAAACGCAAAACCTATTGTTATTCGCTGTACGTTTCTAAGCGGGAAATGCCCTTAAAGGAGCGTTTTGCTGTTCGCATTGACAATGCGCCTACGCTTGAAAAACTGCAGGCGGCGGCGAGGCTTTTGGAGGGTGAACACGACTACAAAGCCTTTTGCGCGTCGGGGTCTGCGGTAAAAACGACGGTGCGCACGGTGTATGAAGTGCGTGTGGAAGAAAGACAATCGTTGGGTAGCAGAGATATTAAGCTATACGTTACGGGAAACGGATTTTTGTATAACATGGTTCGTACGATGGCGGGGGAACTGTTAGACCTTGCTGCGGGGAAACGGACGGCGGAAAGCTTGCAAAAGGCGTACGAAACGGGCGAGCGAACTTTACTTGGAAAAACAATGCCTGCAAAGGGGTTGACCTTGATGCAGGTGGAATACGGATTATAATAAAAAGCGCCGATAAAAAGGTTGGCGAAACGGAGAAGATGGTTTATGGAATTTTGGTCTACGTATGAATCGATTACAACGGCGATTTCCTCTATAGGGGGGAAAGAACCCGTTGAAGGAAACTATGCAGACATGTTGCTGTGGTCGGCACTTATCGCGATATCAGTCGGATTGGTGTTTTTTATCTTGCAGGGCTTTGCGTTGTACGTGATGGCGAAAAAACGCCGTTTTCGTTATAAATGGTTGGCGTTTATTCCCTTTGCAAACATTATGCTGATGGGCAGGCTGGCAGGGGAAACGACCTTTTTTGGACAAAAAATTAAACGTGCCGGCTTGTACGCAATGATTGCACAAATTGTGATTACTGTGCTGGCTTGTTCGTATATCTTTTCGGATATTTATCTGCATCAAAACGGTTGTATTTGGTACGAGCCGACGGGGGAAGAACTTGAACCTTTCCGTTCGCATTGGAATACGGGTACGCGGTTTGAAAAATTTTTATACGGCTATTGGGATCAAATTGCTCCGCTTGTAAACGGGATTTTTAGCTTGCTCAGTCAAGTGTTGATGCTTACGCTTTTGGCTAGCTTGTATAAGAAATACAGCCCTGAGGGGTATATGTGGATGCTCGTGGTATCTTTCTTGGTGCCCTTTGCACCTTGTATTATTTTGCTTGTACTTCGCAACCGTCGAGCGGTTGATTATCGGGCGTACATGCAGGCAAAGCGGGACGCGTATATGCGCCGCAATCAACAATACTACGGGCAGGGCGGGTATAACTCGTACGGGGGCTCACCGTACGGCAATCCGCAACAGGGATACGGTCCGCAGGGTGCGACGCCCCAAAGACCTGAAGACCCGTTTGCAGAATTTTCTTCTGGGAAGAAGTCAGATGACCCGTTTGCGGAATTTTCTTCGGGCAAAAAATCAGAGGATCCGTTTGCGGAATTTTCTTCGGGCAAGAAAGACAAGGGCGACGGGGATGAGGACGGATTTTTCAATTAAACAATTTTGAAAACGGACTGCGTTCGACAATACAATAAAAAATAAAGACGGGATAAGAAAAAGTTATATTTCTCGTCTTTTTTTGTGCAAAACTGTCGTGAAACGGTTTACTTGTGAAAAACAGTGTGGTATAATAAAAATAGTTATAATTGAAAATTATAACTAAACACAATGGTCGCCTAAGGGAGATGAGGGCGGCAAAAAGGAGCGCACTATGGAAAAAAACATAGCGGCAATCGCTACGCCCGCAGGGAAAGGCGGTGTTGCGATTATTCGTATCAGCGGTAAAAATCCGCTAGAATTGGCAGAAAAAATGTTTACGCCCGTCGGCAAGACGAGGGTGGCGGATTTTCAGCCCTACCGCATGTACTCCGGGCAAATCAACGGGGGCGGTTTTTCCGATTATGGTCTGTGCGTGTATTTTAAAGGTCCTGCTAGCTATACGGGCGAGGATATCGTAGAATTTCAATGCCACGGCGGTGAAAGCGTTGCGCGCGGTATTTTAAAACAGACGTTCCGTTTGGGTGCAAGCCCCGCTGGACGCGGTGAGTTTACAAAGCGTGCGTTTTTAAATGGTAAGCTCTCCTTGGCGGCAACCGAAGGTGTTGCGGATATGATTAACGGCGAATCGGAGGCAGAGGTCAAGGCAGGTTACCTTTTGTACAGCGAAAAGCTGACGGATAAGGTGCGCGCTCTGCAAACGGAGTTGACCAACGTTCTTGCGGGGATTGACGTTTCCGTGGACTATCCCGAAGAGGATATCGAAGAGGAGCACGTCGAAGAACTGATTCCTCGTTTGACCCAGCTTAGTATGGAAATTTCGGCGTTGACGGCAAGCTATGTCGTAGGGAAAAAGATAAAATCGGGGGTAACGGTTGCAATCTGCGGCAAGCCCAACACGGGCAAAAGCTCGCTCTTGAACCGATTGCTCGGCTATGATAAAGCGATTGTATCCGATATTGCGGGCACGACGAGGGACGCGGTAGAGGGCACGCTGGAAATCGACGGTAGAAAATTTAATTTGTATGATACGGCAGGGGTGCGCGAGAGCGGCGACAAAATTGAAAATATCGGTATTGAACGTGCGGAAAACATTATCCGTTCGGCGGACGTGGCGGTATTTGTTGCCGATCACAGCGGCGTTTCCGATGAAGAGGATGCGCGCGTTTTGGAAATGGTTGCGGATAAACCGCTTATCAAAGTCTTTAATAAAATCGATTTAACGCGCGACGAAACGGAAACGGATGCCGACGTGCATACTTCCGCGGTAACGGGCGAGGGAATTGAAAAACTGAAAGAGCTCTTGTATGAAAAGGGCTTTGGCGCACGGGGCGAGGACGCGGCGTTCTTGATTGAAGAGAGGCACTTTGAGGCGTTAAAGCGTGCGCACGGACATTTAGAAAATGCGATTGCGGCGTGCCGTATGGCGCAGCCGCTCGATTTAATCGGCATCGACGTAAAAGAGGCGTGGGATGCGCTGGGCGAAATCACGGGCGAAACGGCGACCGAGGCGATTATCAACGAAATTTTTGAAAAATTCTGCGTCGGGAAATAAGGGGAAGGAAACGCAAAAGATAAGGGCAGGTAGCATTATGGTTAATTTGGATTTATACAGAGTATTTTATACGGTGGCAAAATGCGGCAGTTTGACGCGCGCCGCCGAGGAGTTATATATTTCTCAACCGGCGGTTTCACAATCGGTCAAACAGTTGGAAAATCAGTTGGGGGTTACCTTGTTCAACCGCACGCATCGGGGGATGGAACTTTCCGCACAGGGCGGCAAGCTAATTTTTGATGAGGTGGAGCGGGCTTTGGGGCTTTTGAACGAAGCGGAAAACCGTATTGCGCAGACGAAAATGTCTGCCACGGGCACGATACGTATCGGCGCGAGCGATACCATTTTTGAGTATTTTCTCGCGGACAAAATCGTGGATTTTCACGAACGGTTTCCCGCGGTCAAAATCGAGCTGATGGCGGATTTTACCCCCGACACCATTGAGAAGTTAAAGGCCGACCGTTGCGATATTGCCTTTGTCAATTTGCCCATCACGGTTGATACAGAATTGGCTCTTTACGGGAACTGTATGCGTCTCAACGATATCTTTATTGCAGGCGAAAAATACAGAGAACTTGCAGGCGGCAACATTTCTTTGGGGCAGCTGAAAAAATATCCGCTGATTTTGATGGATAAAAATACCGTTTCACGGCATGCAATCGATAACTTTTTCCACACGGTGGGCATAGAGTTATCCCCGTCCATCGAGGTTGGCAGCTGGGATTTGATGAAACGCCTCGTTATGCGCGGTATGGGTATCGGCGTAATTCCTCGTGAATACGCTAAGCATCGTTTGGAAACGGGGGAACTTTTTGAGGTGGAAACCGACCCCGTATTGCCCGTTCGTTCGGTGGGTATGTTGCTCCCGAAAAATAAGCCCGTATCCTATGCGCTGCACAGCTTTATCGAATATTTTAAGGAAAGCAAATAAGCAGAATAAAAAACAAGTAAGACAGTAAGAAAAGATAAGGAAATTTTATGGCGAAACCCAATTCTAGATTAAGAAATTTTTGTATTATCGCACACATTGACCACGGCAAAAGCACCCTGGCGGACCGTCTTATCGAACGCACGGGGCAGGTGTCCAAGCGGGACATGGAAGAACAGCTTTTGGACAGCATGGATATTGAGCGGGAGCGTGGTATTACCATCAAGCTCACTCCTGTCCGTATGTATTACAATGCCAAGGACGGACAGGAATACGAATATAACCTGATTGATACTCCGGGGCACGTGGACTTTACCTACGAGGTCAGCCGTTCGCTTGCGGCGTGCGAGGGGGCAATTTTGGTTGTGGACGCAACGCAGGGTGTAGAGGCGCAAACGCTCGCTAACGTATATCTTGCGTTGGAAAACGATTTGGAAATTTTGCCCGTTATCAATAAAATAGACTTGCCCAGCGCGCGCGTGGACGAGGTGAAAAAGGAAATTGAAGAGGTAATCGGGTTGCCTGCAGACGACGTGCCTTGCGTTTCGGCAAAAGAGGGCACGAATATCGAAGATTTGTTGGAGGCAATCAAGGATGCTTTTCCTGCCCCCAGCGGCGACACGGAAGAGCCCTTAAAGGCGTTGATTTTCGACAGCTATTACGATAACTATAAAGGGGTTATTTTGTTTGTGCGTATCATGGACGGTACGGTCAAGGTTGGCGACAAAATCAAAACCTTCTTATCCCCGACGGTGTACGACGTTACCGAAGTGGGGGCATTCGCACCTGGATTATTCCCTAAGGATTGCTTAAAAGCTGGCGAAGTAGGATATATCGCGGCATCAATCAAATCCATTCAAGACGTAGCGGTTGGCGATACGGTTACTCTTGCCACAAATCCCGCCCCTGCGCCTCTGCCCGGGTATAAAAAAGTACAACCCGTCGTTTTTTGCGGTATTTATCCGTTGGACGGCAGTAAATTTAACGACCTTAAAGATGCAATTTCCAAGCTGCAATTAAACGACGCGGCGCTCATTTTCGAGCCTGACAATTCGGTAGCGCTTGGTTTTGGTTTCCGATGCGGTTTCCTCGGGCTTTTGCACATGGAAATTATTCAGGAGCGTATCGAACGCGAGTTTAATTTGGATATTATCACGACCGCACCGTCGGTTAGTTATTTGGTGCATAAAACGGACGGGGAAGAATTTTTCGTGGACAATCCGTCCCACTTGCCCGACCCCTCCGATATCGAGTACATGGAAGAACCTATCGTCAAAGCGGACGTGTACACGCCCCCCGATTATATGGGACCGATTATGGACCTTTGCAAAGAAAAACGCGGTGTGTTTAAAAATATGACGTACGTGGACGAACGTCGTGTAAAGCTTGAATACACTTTGCCGTTAAACGAGATTGTGTACGACTTTTTCGACAGCTTAAAATCTCGCACGAAAGGGTATGCAAGCTTTGATTACGAGCTTGCAGGCTATCAGCGTTCCAAGCTCGTGCGGTTGGACATTTTGCTTAACGGCGAAATTTGCGACGCCCTTTCAACAATTGTATTCGAGGGCAGGGCGTACGAACGGGGCAGAACGCTGTGCGAAAACCTGAAAGAGGCAATCCCTAGACAGCTTTTTGAAATTCCCGTACAGGCGGCGGTGGGTGGAAAAATCATTGCGCGCGAAACGGTAAAAGCGGTGCGTAAAGACGTACTTGCTAAGTGCTACGGCGGTGACATTACGCGAAAG
>JBGVQH010000217.1:0-4643 GCA_045127475.1 Candidatus Scatosoma sp. | reverse complement strand
AAAAGGAACTTAGCGACGCGGGTATCGAATCGGATACGCAGTCGCCCAAGCTTTTGCCCGATTACAGAAGACAGGCGAACTAAAAATCAATAGGGAAAATTTGATGAAATAAGCAAGGACAAAACGCACGGGGTACGCTTTGTGCGTTTTCGTCTGTAAAAATATAGGAGAAAACATGGAAAATTCTAACAAAAAAAGTCTGAAATGGCTTTGGATTGTCATTGCATTGATCGCAGTTGCGGGTATTGCCGTTTGGTGCGTGCTTAGTGCAATGTATAATCCCAAAATCAAAGACGGCAAAGAAGTAGAAAACGCAAAAAATATTTTTAATTTTGGTTCTACGTTCGTATTATTTACAATAGCGTTTATCGTTATCGGCGTAGGGTATTTGCTTGGCGGTATCAATATCAAAGGTGTATCTCTGGGTACAGCAGGGGTATTTTTGATTGCCATCTTGGTAGGATTTCTTTGCACACTGATTCCCGAAAATGCGGGTGTGTTTTCTGGATTCCATTTAACGGAAGAATCGGGGGTTGTCAATACCTTTAAAGGTACTATCCAAAATATCGGTTTGGTCATGTTCGTAGGTAGCGTAGGTTTTATCGCAGGTCCTAACTTCTTTAAAAACTTGGCGAAGAATTTTAAAACGTATATCGTACTGGGTATCGTAATTATCCTTTCGGGTACGCTCGTGGCGGTAGTATGCGCCTTGTTGACTCCTAAGTACGGTGCTGAATACTGGTCGGGCGTGCTTTCGGGCGCACTTACGTCTACACCTGGATTCTCGGCGGCAAAGGATGCCGTTGTTGGTGCGACAAATCAAGCGAGATTGGAATCGTTGATTACGCTTGGACACGCTATTGCATATCCCTTTGGCGTTGTTGGTGTCGTATTATTCGTGCAATTACTTCCGAAGTTCTTGAAAGCAGATATGCACAAGGAAAGAGAACTCTTGAAAATCGGTGCAGCAGAAGAAAAGAGAGACTATTCTAAATTCTTCAAATGCGAAGATTTTGGCTTTATGCCTTTTGCGCTTGCGGTTATTGCAGGGCTGTTGTTGGGTTCTATCAATATTCCTTTGACAGGGAAAGGATATAACGGTCCTTGTTTCTCGCTTGGTACGACGGGTGGCGTGCTGATTATGTGTTTGGTGTTTGGACACTTTGGACATATCGGTAAACTGTCGTTGGAAGTAAAAGAGGGCACACTGAAAGTAATGCGCGAATTTGGTTTGGCATTCTTCTTGTTGGGTGCAGGCGTACATGGCGGCGTATCCCTTGTGGAACAAATTAAGGCTTTTGGCGGTGGTATCGTTGTTTGGGGCTTTGTCGGTGGCGCGCTTATGACCCTTGTACCGATGATAGCTGGTTTCTTCCTTGGCAAGTATTTGTTAAAATTGCCTATGTTGAACAACCTTGGCTCGATTACGGGCGGTATGACCTCTACACCCGCGCTTGGTACGTTGATTTCGACGGCGGAAACGGACGACGTAGCCTCTGCTTACGCATCAACCTATCCTATCGCATTGATTTTAATCGTGCTTGCGTCGCAGCTGATGATTACCTTAATGTAAAAAAACAAAAAAATCGGTGTCGAATGATGCCGATTTTTTTTCACGTAAAAAACACTTTCAAACATTTGACATATTTTCAAAAATTTGTTATACTAATACTATAAACATAGGGAGTAGCAAACGCGAACAGCGGTGGCAAGTCAACAATCTCGGCGCATATTCGCCTGGCTGCCTTTATTGCAAGACTTGTTTCGGCATTTTGCCGTGCGAGAGAACTCCGTTTTTATACGAAGGATTTTCAAGTGCGGCAACCCCGTACTTGTTTTTTTGTTCAAGAAGTATTATTCGTGCGTAAATATGGAATAAAATATAAGGATATAAGGAGCAAACATGAGACACTATTGCGAAGAAAAAGAAACCGTCTTACAGGCGTTAAACACGTCCCAACAGACGGGACTTAGCGGCGCAGAGGCTAGCGAAAGATTGTTGCAAAACGGCAAAAACAAGCTGGTTGCAGCAAAGAAAAAATCGATTGTTCGTCGCTTTTTAGAACAGCTTGCCGATCCGATGATTATTATCTTAATCGTTGCGGCGGTGATTAGCGGCGTGCTTGCCGTGCGCGAAGGGGAAGGATACGTAGACGTCATTATTATCGGCGCAGTCGTATTAATTAACGCGATTTTGGGCGTGGTACAGGAAAGCAAGGCGGAAAAGGCGATAGAGGCGTTGCAAGAAATGTCCGCCGCCCATTCCAAGGTTTTCCGCGACGGAAAAATTCAGGTCATTCCCAGCGAAGATTTGGTTGTTGGCGATATTATCATTTTGGAGGCAGGCGATGCAGTTCCCGCTGACGGCAGAATTTTAGAAAGTGCTAGCTTAAAAATCGAAGAGGCGGCACTCACAGGTGAATCTGTTCCCGTAGATAAGATTGCGACGGCGATTAAACTCGGCGATTCAGGCAGGGATGTACCGCTTGGCGACCGTAAAAACATGGTATATATGGGCGGCACGGTTGTATACGGCCGCGGTATTGCCGTGGTTACGGCGACGGGTATGGATACCGAAATGGGCAAAATCGCAGGCGCGTTGGCGCAGGCGCAGGAGGGGAAAACTCCCTTACAAAGAAAGCTTGGTCAGCTTTCGCGGGTGCTTACCTGGCTTGTATTGGGAATTTGCGCTGTAGTCTTTGCGGTTAAAATCATTTATGCAGGCACAATCAACGTAGACGTTGGTATTGAATCGTTTATGGCGGCAGTATCGTTGGCGGTTGCCGCTATTCCCGAAGGACTTGCTACGGTGGTTACCGTGGTGCTTTCCATCGGCGTTACCAATATGTCTAAGCGCAATGCAATTATCCGTAAACTGACGGCTGTAGAAACGTTGGGTTGTGCACAGATTATTTGTTCGGATAAAACGGGTACGTTGACGCAGAATAAAATGACAGTTGTGGATTTCTTCGGCGAGGACGAAGACGGTATTGCGCGCGGTATGGCGCTTTGCAGCGATGCGTCGATTGACGAGGACGGCGCGGTTACGGGTGAGCCGACGGAAACGGCACTCGCCGTTTGGGCTGATAAACTCGGTATGAAAAACCCTGCTTTAAAGTCGGAATATCCTCGTATCGGCGAAGCTCCGTTTGATTCCAACAGAAAGATGATGTCCACAGTGCATAAGGCTGGGGACGAAATCGTACAATATACGAAAGGCGCGCCCGACGTGGTGATTGACCGTTGCTCCCATTATCTTTGCGACGGTAAAGCCGTGCCGATGACCGCGGAATACAAGGCAACGATTGTGGCGGCAAACAAGGCTATGGCAGATAAGGCTTTGCGTGTTTTGGCGTGCGCAACACGCGTTTGGAAGAACGAACCCGACACGTATGCGCCCGAAACCTTGGAAGAAAAGCTTTGCTTTACGGGGCTTTGCGGTATGATTGACCCCGTCCGTCCCGAAGTCAAGGTGGCGATTGAACAATGCCGTGATGCAGGTATTCGCCCGATTATGATTACGGGGGACCATATTGATACAGCGGTGGCGATTGCCAAAGAACTCGGGATTTTGGACGAGGGCGTTCACGCGGTATCTGGGGCACAACTCGATGAAATGGACGACGAAACCTTTGAAAAGGAATTCCGAAATATTAGCGTGTACGCACGCGTACAGCCCGAACATAAGACTCGTATCGTCAACGCATGGCGTGGTGCGGGATATATAACGGCAATGACGGGGGACGGTGTTAACGACGCGCCCTCTATCAAAGCGGCGGATATCGGCGTCGGCATGGGGATTACGGGCACGGACGTTACGAAAAATGTCGCGGATATGGTACTCACTGACGATAACTTTGCAACGATTGTCGGTGCGGTAGAAGAAGGGAGACGTATTTACGACAATATCCGTAAAGCCATTCAGTTCTTGCTTGCCTCGAATATGAGTGAGGTTATCGGTATTTTCGTGGCGACCTTGTGCGGCTTTACCTTGCTTAAACCCGTGCATTTGCTCTGGATTAACTTGATTACTGACACGTTCCCCGCGCTTGCGCTCGGTGTGGAAAAGGCAGAACCTAACGTTATGAAACGAAAACCGCGCGACCCGAAATCAGGGATATTCTCAGGCGGTTTAGGGATAGACGTAGTATATCAGGGTATATTGTTGGCGGCGTTGACGCTCGGTTCGTATTTCCTTGGTAGATACTTGCTTGCGCCCACGGGCTCGAACGTGGCGGAACATGGTACGACGATGGCGTTTTTAACGCTGTCTATGGCGGAAATTTTCCACAGCTTTAACATGCGCTCTCAGAGGGGCAGCATATTCAAAATGAAACGGCAAAACCTGATCCTTTGGATCGCGGCAATCGGTTCGCTGTTACTTACGACGGCGGTATGTGAGATACCTTTTCTTGCTAACGCGTTTGGATTTGAACACGTAGGCATTGTCGAATATGCGGTTGCAGTGGGTATGGGGCTGTTGGTTATCCCCGTAGTAGAAATTGTAAAATGGGTACAAAGAGTCTTTAAAAAAAACAAAGCGTAATACCCATGTCGTAACGAACGAATAAAAGAGGGAGAAAGGGTTGTCCAAAAAAATGCAAAAAAATTAAAAAAAAAGACGTTTTTTGCATAAAAATTTT
>JBGVQH010000216.1:0-7639 GCA_045127475.1 Candidatus Scatosoma sp. | reverse complement strand
CCGAAAGCCTGAAAGTAAACGAGGCGAATGCGTACATATACCGCTATGAAAACGCGGAAAACGAAAAGAGTGGCTTTAAAAAGAGTGTTGCGGAAATTTCCAACCAAATTATCGATTTGAACACGAAAATCGAGCTGATTAACCGTCGGATAGAAGAAAACCGTGAAAGAATCAGCCGCGCGGACGCAAGATTGAGCGTTTTGAACGACCGCCGTGTAGAACTTTCCGTTGGAAACGAGAGAAAGGACGGCGAGTTAAAGCTGGTGCAAGAACGTATCAAAACTTACCGTTCGCAGCTCGAAACGGCGGCGGAATTTTTGGCAAACAGCAAGGTGCGTATCGGCGAAATCGACGACGAGATTGCGACGACAGGCAAGAAAAACGAAGAAAATGCAAAGCGGATTGCTCAGTTGGAAACGCAGACGGAAGTGTTGCGTTCTACGGTGGCGGCGCTAGATAAAAAGATAGAAGTTTTTGAAAAATTATCGGATGCAAGCCGTCTTTCGCAGCTTTCGGACGCGGACAATTTGGCGGAGATGAAGAAAAATCTGGGTACGCTTGCCGCGCGTATGGAGGCGGCAAAGGACCGTATTCACGAAATGAAAACCGCGCACCAAAAAGCGGTGGACAGAAAGGAACGGCTTGCTAGCGAGCTGAAATCGGTACAAAAGGATATGGCGGTGCTCCGCGCGCGCAATTCTTCGGACATACGTGAATTTGAGGAACGGCAAGAAGAAGTCCGCGAAATGCAGATGACGGTAAACGAATTCAATCAGGAACTGTTCAACGCCAACGGTCAGCTTGCGTCCCTGCGTGAGAATTTGGAAATGTATATCAGCCTGAAAAACCGGTTCGAGGGGTACAAAGAATCGGTTAGAAGACTCTTGTCGATTGCCAAGACCAATCCCGAAATTTCCAAACATTTGCGCGGTTCGCTTGCCGATATTTTATCCACCGACCAGCGGTACGAGCTGGCGATTGAAACGGCGCTTGCAGGCGCGATGCAAAACGTGGTAACGCCGACGGCGGACGATGCGAAATATCTCATTGAGTATTTGATGCGCACCAACGGCGGTATCGTAACGTTTTTGCCCGTAACGAGCATGCGGCCTCGTCCCGATTCTAAGGAAATTCGCCGTGCTTTGGACGAACGCGGCGCGATGGGACTCGCGACCGAGCTTGTCAAATTCGACGATTATTATTACAACGTTATTTCCAACCTTTTGGGCAACACGCTTATTTGCGACAATATTGCCAACGCGACGGCGATTGCGAAAAAGTACGGAAACATCTTCAAAATTGTTACCATCGACGGCAATATCGTAGCCACAAGCGGTGCAATGACGGGTGGTAGCCGTCGTAAAGAGAGCGGATCGCTCCTTTCCAACGAGCGTAAAATTCAGGAATGTAAAGAAAATATCGCCAAGAAACAAAAGCAGATTGAAAAGCTGAAAATGGCGATTGCGGACAGCGAACGCGCCCGTAAAGAGGCGGAGGACGCCGTGGAAGAGCTCCGTGAAAAATATCAGGGTGCAAACAGTGAGCTTGCAGGGCTGATGCAGCGTGAAACGGCGCTTACACAGCAGATTGAAGAGGCGGAAACGGACATCACGACCTACGGCGAAGCACTTGAAGATTTGAATTTGAAACTGCGTGATTTGCAGGACGAAGAGGCGAACTCGTCGCTCAGCGAGGAACAGTTAGCGGCGCGCAGAAAGAGCGCAGCGGAGGAAATCGAAAGTCAGCGCAAACAATGCGACCTGTTCAAGGAAGAACGGGTAATCAAGAGCAAGCAGCTGCGGGATAGCGAGGTGGAATATACCGCACTCCTTTCCGAGTTGGAGCAGCAAAAGGAAAAAATTGCACGCATCACGGCGGAAAAGGAAGAACTTCTTGCCCGTATCGTGGATATGGAATACGAACAGACGGAAACGCAGACCCGCTTGAACGGTTTAGAGGCAGAGGCGCAGGAAAAGGAATTGACCGATGAGGAAAAGGCGGCGGTGCAGGCGATTGTGGAAGAAATCAATTTCATCAGCAAGGAAAAGGAAGAGACGAACGCCGCGCAGATTGCTTTGGAAGAGGAAAAGACCACCCTCCAAGAAACGCTGACCAAAAAGACGGACAAGCGCTTTAAATGCGAAATTGAAATTTCCAAAATCGACACCAACTTGGAAAATACGCGCTTGCGCATGGAAGAGGCGTACGAGCTTGATTACGAGGGCTGTCTTGCTTACCGCAAGGACGATTTTAATATCGAAGAGGCAACGCAGACGATTGCGGCGTTAAAGCGCAAAATCACGATGCTTGGCGCGGTCAATCCCAACGCCGTGGAAGAGTACGAATTTGAAAAAGAACGCTGTGAAGAAATGTTGATGCAGCGCGAGGATTTGCAAAAGGCGATTGGGGATTTGCAGGCGGCTTTGGGTGAAATTCGCGAAGAGATGCTGCGTATCTTTGACGCGGGATTTGCGGAAATCAACGAAAACTTTAAAATTACCTTTAAGGAACTCTTTGGCGGTGGCAAGGCGGAACTGCAAATCGATTACGAGGACGTAGAGGACAAGCTGGCGGCGGGCGTGGAAATCGTAGCCTGCCCTCCTGGCAAAAAACTCACCAAGATTTCCCTGCTTTCGGGCGGCGAACGCGCGCTGACGGCGATTGCAATTTTGTTTGCGATTTTGAAAGCCCGTCCTATGCCGTTCTGTATCTTGGACGAAATCGAGGCGGCGCTCGACGATGCGAACGTAGATCGTTTTGCGTCCTATCTTAAAAACTTTGCGCAGGATACGCAGTTTATCGTCATCACGCACAGAAAGCCGACGATGAACCAAGCGGACACCCTCTTTGGGGTTACCATGCAGGAAAAGGGCGTATCAAAGATTGTATCCGTCAAGCTGGCGGAGGTAGAAAGCAAGCTGGGCGCAGGCGCAATCGAGTAAGCAATGAATTGCACCTATGGTGCATGAATTGTTTTGCAATCATGAATTGCCCCAAGGGACATGAATCGCAAAGCATTACTTTGCATTGCGGAAATATTACAATAATGCCGACGAAGTCGACAATTCATGAAAACCACAGGGTTTTCAATTCATGAATGATTTTCGTTCAAATCATGGCGCAAGCCAATTCATTTTTAAAAGGAAATAATTATGGGTATATTCGGAAAACTTTTCGGGGCGTTAAAAAAGACGAAAGACAATCTTTCGTCTAAGCTCCGCGTGCTTTTTTCCAAAAACAAATTAGGGGACGAGTTTTACGAGGAGCTGGAAGAGCTCCTTATCGCCTCGGACGTGTCGTACGTAACGGCGCAAGAGGTTGTGGACCGTGTAAAAAAGCAGGCGATGGACGAACGACTCAAGGACGAGGCATACGTTACGGAGTTGCTCCGCGGTATTCTCACCGACATTTTGGAAGAGAGCGAAGTAGAACCGCCCGAATATCCCTGCGTGATTATGCTTGTCGGCGTAAACGGCGTGGGCAAGACGACGACGGTGGGGAAACTGGCGCATTATTTCCTCTCGCAAGGCAAGACGGTAACGGTGGCGGCGGCGGATACTTTCCGTGCGGCGGCTAGCGAACAGCTTGCTATTTGGGCGGAACGCGCCAAGGTGCGTATCGTCAAGCACGAAGAGGGCAGCGACCCGTCCGCGGTGATTTACGACGCGGTAGCGTCGGCAAAAGCCAAGAAAACGGACGTTGTCATTGTGGATACGGCGGGCAGATTGCACGTAAAAGACAACCTAATGAACGAGCTGCGCAAGATGGACCGCGTGGTTACGCGTGAATATCCTGAGGCGGATTTCTTAAAGCTGCTTGTTTTAGACGCGACCACGGGACAAAACGCCGTCAACCAAGCCCGCGTCTTTGACGAGGCGGTGGAACTGGACGGGTTGGTACTCACCAAGTTGGACGGCACGGCAAAAGGCGGTTTTGTGTTCTCTCTGGCGCAGGAATTGTCCCTGCCCGTCATTTTTGCAGGCGTTGGCGAAAAGATGGACGATTTGGAATTTTTTGACAGCAAAGCATTTGTGGAAGCAATTTTATGAGAATTGACATTTTAACTCTTTTCCCCGATATGTTTACAGCTATGCAAGAAAGCATTATCGGCAGAGCGCAAAAATCGGGGAAGATACAAATCAACGTCGTGAACATTCGCGATTATACCGAGGATAAGCATCTCAAATGCGACGATTACCCCTTTGGTGGGGGCGCGGGGATGGTGATGATGGCACCCCCTATCGGCAACGCCATCGAGGCAATCGACCCCGCGCATAAAGCGCGCCGTATTTATATGTCCCCCAAGGGGCAGGTTTTCAAGCAGCAAAAGGTGTTCGAGCTTTTGGAATACGAACATTTGATTTTGCTTTGCGGACATTACGAGGGGGTAGACCAGCGCGTACTCGATTTGTTTATCGACGAGGAAATTTCTATCGGCGACTATGTGTTGACGGGGGGCGAGCTGCCCGCGATGGTAGTGGCGGATTGTGTATCGCGATACGTGGACGGGGTGATTAGCAATTCCTCGCTTGTAGACGAAAGTTTTTCGGAAAATTTGTTGGAATATCCACAGTACACCCGTCCGCAGGAATATAAAGGCTTGGGCGTGCCCGAGGTGTTGCGCAGCGGCGACCACGGAAAAATTGACGCGTGGCGCAGAGAACAGGCGATAGAAATTACGCGGCGTTGCCGTCCCGACCTGCTGAAGTAAGGGCGGACGAAAGAGGAAACAAAATGAAAACGATACAATGGTTTCCGGGGCACATGACGAAAGCCATGCGCGACATGGAAAAGAAAAGGGATTTATGCGACGGTGTTATCTGCGTGTTGGACGCGCGTGCGCCGATTGCTACCATCAATAAAAATCTAAAAAAGATTTTCGGGGAAAAACCCATTTTATATGTTTTGAATAAAGCCGATTTGTCCGACCCGAATAAGGTAGACGGCTTTATGAAATATTTTGAGGCGCGCGGAAAATACGTAGTGAAATGCGATTCCACCAACGTTTCCACAAAGCGTGTTCTTCTTCAAAAATTAAACGCAATCACCGAGGAAAAGCGGGAACGGGCTTTGGCAAAGGGCTTAAACCGTACCTTCCGTTTTATGGTGGCGGGAATACCCAACACGGGCAAAAGTACCCTTGTGAACTTGCTCAGCGGACAAAAACGTGCCAAGACAGGGGACAAAGCAGGGGTAACGCGGGACGTGCGTTGGCTCAAATGCGGCGGTTTTGACCTGTTGGATACTCCGGGCACAATGCCCCCGTCCTTTGACAATCAATATCACGCGCGGCACTTGGCGTATATCGGCAGTATCAACGATGATATTTTGGATATGGACGACGTGGCGTTGGAACTTTTGGGTGAGCTTGCGGAAAAATACCCGCAATGTCTTACCGACCGTTACGGTATTACCGAATTTGACGAAAAGCTTGCTATGTACGAGGCGGTTTGTAAACGGCGCGGCTTTATTTTCCGCGGCGGCGAGTTTGATTACGAACGGGGCGCAAAGGCGATTATCGACGATTTTAGAAAGGGCAGAACGGGCAAAATCTGTTTGGAAAGTGCGGCAGATTATCCCGATTTTGAATTTTAATCGATTATGAAAAAGATTTGGAACGCAGAAGAAAAACTACAATATGAACGTGCTCTGCTTGCCCAAGGCAATACCTTGATTGCGGGCGTGGACGAGGTAGGTAGAGGCCCGTTGGCAGGCCCTGTGGTTTGCGCGGCGGTGATTATGCCGCTGGACGACGAAAGCCTGATTGTTGGCGTGGACGACAGTAAAAAATTGTCCGAGAAGAAACGTCAGCAGCTTGCCGAGGAAATTAAAAAACGCGCTCTTGCCTATACGATTGTGGAAATCGACGAAAAGACGATTGACGAAATCAACATTTTAGAGGCGACGAAAATCGGCATGAAGAGGGCGATAGAAACTCTGTCGATTACCCCCGACGTAGTGTTGACAGACGGCAATATGACGATTGATATTGTGCACAAGCAGCACAGCGTTATTCACGGCGACGCGCTGTCCTATTCCATCGGCGCGGCGAGTATTATCGCCAAGGTCTACCGTGATAACATGATGGACGAATACGCAAAGACTTACCCCCAGTATGCCTTTGAAAAGAATAAGGGCTATGGTACGGCGGCGCATATTCAAGGGATAAAGGAGCACGGATTATGCCCGATTCACCGCAGGACGTTCACAAAAAAGTTTTAGGAAGAAAGGGCGAAAAGCTCGCCACCGCACATCTCAAAAAGCAGGGTTGTAAAATTCTAAAACGCAATTATAAAACGCCTTTTGGCGAGGCGGATATTATCGCTGCGGACGGCGATGAAATTGTTTTTGTCGAGGTCAAGACGCGTATCGGGGACAAATTCGGTGCGCCGCGAGAGGCGGTTACCAAAACCAAGCAGCAGCGATATTATAAAATTGCAGAGTGCTACTGGTTAAAAACGGGCGAAGAGCCCAACGCGCGCTTTGACGTTATCGAGGTGTACGAGGACGGGCGTATCGAGTGGTATAAAAACGCTTTTTAAGCAAGAAAAAACGAACCGCTATCGTTAGCGGTTCGTTTTATTTTTTAGTTGCGTACGTCGAAGAATTTTCCAGATTTTAACGATTCCAACATAATCGTTGCACTGCTTGCGTTGGTCGCAAGGGGGATTTTTTGTACGTCGCACAATCGAAGCAATGCAGATACGTCCGGTTCGTGGGGCTGCGCCGTCAAGGGATCGCGTAAAAAGATAATCAAATCCAACTCTCCGTTGGCAAGCATAGCCCCGATTTGTTGGTCGCCGCCGAGCGGACCACTCTTCATTCTCTTGATAGGGAGCGCCGTTTCGCCCATAATAAGCGTACCTGTCGTACCCGTTGCGTACAACTCGTATTGTGCAAGTACTTCTTTGTACTTTTTCGCCAGCTCAATAATTTCTTCTTTCTTCTTGTCGTGTGCAATCAATGCAATTTTCATATGTATTCTCCTTTTCTAGTTGTTTGTTTAACTATATTATACGTAATGGTGCGGAAAAAGTCAAATGATAGAACTCGTTCGTAAAAAAACAGGATGTTTTTTTGTAAAAAAAAGAAAATTTGCTTTCGACAAGAAAGGTTTTCCTTTTACAAAAACGCCGTCCCTTTCGTCAGGCGTCTATGCTATAATCGTCTTGTCGCTTTTGCAAGGGAGTTTTGCCTATATGATTGTGTATATCGAGTACGCGCTAATAGAAAATTTCCTTTACGATTACGTGTTGTTAGCTCTTTCCTTTTGGGCAAGCCGTGAAAAAACGAAATGGTACAAGCTGGCGTTTTCCGCGCTGTGCGGGGCGATTTTTGCCCTTGTCTGTCCCTTTATCACGCTGCCGCCCGTTCTGTTTTTGTGTGTAAAAATCGGGGTGGGGTTGCTGCTTTGTATCCTCTCTTTTGGACGGATAAAAACGAAAAAGGAGTGGGGCAGGTACGCGTTCACCGCCCTTTGTTTCTTTTTTTTGACGTTTGGTTTTGGGGGCGCAATGCAATCCTTTTCGGGGAAAAAAGCTTTGCCGCCGCCAGCGGTTTTTATCGGTTTCGTGTTGCTTTCCCTTTCGGTGGCGGTGCTGATACGAAAGCTCTATGAAAAGCGGGCGTTGCATGCGTT
>JBGVQH010000215.1:0-4623 GCA_045127475.1 Candidatus Scatosoma sp. | reverse complement strand
AAATCGCTGGCAGGGTGTTTGCACCAAGGGCAAACAAAATCGTCGGGCAGTTCCTCCCCCTCGTGCACGTAGCCACAAATTTTACAAACCCATTTGTGCTTTCCGTCCGTCGGTTTTTCTTCCGCTTTGGGCGCAGCTTGGGGCTTAGGCTTGATGTTGTTTTGATAATACGCATACGTTACCGAATTTTCATCCGAAAGCTTTTTCGCCTCCGTAACCTCGGCTACGAACAGCGTGTGCGTGCCGTAATCGTAGCTGTCGATAACTTTCGCGCTGAGCACCGCGTTGGCGTATTGCGGCAGATAGAAAAGACCGTTTTCACTCTTGGGATAATTCCCGCCAGCGAATTTGTCCGTATCCCGTCCCGAAACGAACCCAAACTGTTTGAAAATGTCAAAAGGCACGCTTTCGGACAAAACGGACACGTTGAAAACGCCCGTTTTTTTCAAAAGCTCCTGCGAGTAATTCGCCTTATTGACGAATACGACGATACGTTTAGGATTGTCCGTAATCATGGATACCGTATTGACGATACACCCGTTTTGCTTTTCCCCGTCCGTCGTCGTCAGCATATACAATCCGTAGGAAATGGAATACATTGCTTGCTTTTCTATCATGATTGCCTCCAAAAGAATGATTTGCACCGTAAGTGCATGAATTGCTCTAACGAGCATGAATTGCGCCATTGGCGCATAAATTGACGGTTCCACCGTCATTATTGTAATATTTCCACAATGCCGATGTCGTCGGCAAATCATGAAAGACTCTGTCTTTCAAATCATGGCGCAAGCCAATTCATGACGAAGTCAATTCATTGCAAACTGAGCCTTGGCTCAGTTCGCCCAAAGTCCGTGCAAGTTGCAGTACGCGTATACCGCCACCGCTTTATCTCCGTCCGCAAGTGTGAACGTGCAGGTCGGCGCACTGTCTGCCGTAAGATATTTCACCTGATAACCCTGTTCCGTTTCGAGTGCCACCCATTCAATCAGGTGCTCCGCCGTCATCGGGTGGGATACGCTGCCTACGTCCACCTTGACCGTCTTACATTTCTTCGTTACCACGGGCACGTGCTTTTCCTGCGCCGCATCCGTGCTCCCCGCCACCAGCTCTACCCAGCCATCACAGCTCCATTCGTCCTTCGTGATAACCGTCTTTTTGCATTTTTCACATTGATATACTCTTAACATAATTTTTCATCTCCAAATCTATTATTAGGATTAAATCCTATTTATAATATAACATAAGATTTCCTTCTTGTCAACAGTTTTTTGCAAAAAAGTTAAAAATATTTATTTTAAGCAACCGTTTTTATACAAAATTTCGTTGACATGGTCGCATGCGGTTTTTAACTGCGCTACGTCCTCGTAATCGTTTTTATACACCTCGATAAGCAGAGCGCCGTCAAACCCGACGTCTTTGAGCCGTTTCACAAGCGTATCAAAATCAAAAATCCCCTGCCCGGGCAAGCGGATTTTGCCCCGTTCGTCCACGTCGGAAATATGCACGTGGGCAAGCCTTTCGCCCATTTCTTGCAGATACTCTTCGTACGGATATTCGGAAATGCGTGCTTGTTTGATGTCCAACACGCCCCGCAAATCGGGCACAGCCGCCGCAATTTTGGAAAACACGCCCACGCGGTTATACGTCGACCATTCCACGTTTTCCAAGCACAGCGCAACGCCGCGCACCTTGCAATGCGCCACCAGCTCTCCAAAGCCCCGTATCATGGACGGAAAATCGTCGTTTTGCCCCGACCGCGACGCTCGCTTGACCCGCGACGTGCCGTGGAAAGAATAATAGGGCGCGCCCAAACAATTTGCGCTTTCCAAAACCTTATCCAACCAACCGTAGGCGTCCGCCTTAACGCGCGGGTGCGCAGAAAATAACTGCGGTTCAAATTCCGTATTTAAGGCGTGGACGGAATTGACAAAAAGCCCGCCCTTTACCGTGGCAAGCAAATTGCCGAATTCTTTGCCGTATTCGGAAAAGGACGTCAAAAACACTTCCGCGGTTTTCACGCCCAAATCGTTTAACAGAGGCAACGCCTCTTCGTTGTATTTCCGCATAAACAGCGACGCCGTCGATACACCCGTTTGCATACGTTTCGTTTAGTTCATCAAATCTGCAATTGTATCCAAAACCTTTTCATAGCAGCCGCCGCAACCCGTCGAACAATGGGTGGTTGCCTGCACTTCTTTAAACGCCTTCTCTACGTCCGAAAAATGGCTGTGCTCATGCAAAGCCTTTTCAATATCCGCCACCGATACTTTCTTACAATTACAAATGATTTTGTTTTCCATAATATGCTCCTTTCTCTATTAGTCAATATAATATACACGATTTTCTTTGCGAGGCTTTTCCTGCGGCTCCATATCCGCATACCCCACGATACAGTTGCCGATTCCCTCGTATTCCCCCTCGATACCAAGCTCTTTCAGCCAAGCTTTCCATTCGGGCAAATCAAAGGTTTCCTTTGCGCGGTGAACCCAACACGCACCAAGTCCCAACGCATGCGCGGCAAGCTGTAAATTTTCCATCACCAACGCTCCGTCGTAAAGATAGGTCGACGCGCTCTTATCCGCAAGCACAACCAACACTACGGGCGCGCCGTAAAAAGGGTCGGCACGGTGAAAAGGATCTTTTCTCATGTTATCTGCCGACAACTTATCGCGGATTTCCTTATTCGTTACCGCCAAAATAATCGGTGCTTGCTTGTTCAAGCCCGACGGCGCTTGTAATCCCGCCGCGATAATTTTGTCAAGCAATTCCTTGGGCACGGGGTCGCTCTTGTATTTTTTCACACTCTTGCGCGACATCATGTTTTGTAATGCGTCCATATTCCTCTCCTTATTTATATTGTAAATCGGCAACCGTCCAGCCCTGTAAGACGGCGGACATGTCTTTCCCAAGCGCTTTTGCCCCCGCCAAATCGTGATCGAGATAATTGCCGCACTCTTCCTTTTTACTGCCGGGGATTTCCCCCTCAAAATCGCGAACAAACGCCATGCTCTCTTGCACGAGCTTGATTGCGTTTTCATGAGATAAGCCGCCGCGCACAAGCAGATAAAAACCCGTTCTGCAGCCCATCGGCCCGACGTACACAATCTCCTTGCCAAACGCGCTGTTGCGCGCGTAGGTGGCAAACAAATGCTCTACGGTGTGCGCCGCACTCATCTGAAAATAATCGCCGCCGTTAGGCTTTTTCATGCGAATATCATAGGTTACCACGTCCCCGTCGATACGGGAGATATACATGCCCTTTTCCAAGGTATCGTGGTTGATTGTAAAGCTTGCTATTTTTTGCATACTATTTCCTTAAAAAATGATTTGCACTGCGTGCATGATTTGGCTGTCGCCATGAATTGACTTCGTCATGAATTGCCGACTCCGTCGGCATTATTGTATTGTAATGTTTCCACAATGCAAAACAAAGCTTTGCAATTCATGCGGTTTTGCCGCAATTCATAAAATTTTTATTTTAATTCATGCACCATAGATGCAATGCATTGCTTTTTAATGCATGCGCCAACGGTGCAATTTATTTATTGAAACAACGCCCTGAATGCCGCAGGCACGCTCGCCGTCAGCGTAATCAATTCTTTCGTAACAGGGTGGATAAATTCGAGCTTTGACGCATGTAAACCCAACCTGTCTAAGGGGTTTTTGTTTCCGCTGCCGTATTTATCGTCCCCAACGACAGGGTTGCCCAGCGCTTTCATCTGCACGCGAATTTGATTTTTTCTGCCCGTGTCGATTTTCACGCGGAGCAACGAGTATTGCCCGTTTTCTTTCAAAACCTCGTAATGCGTAACCGCCTTTTGTCCCGTCGGGTCGTTTGTCGCGTACACGAGGTTGTTGACGTTCTCTTTCAAATAGGTCGTCAGCGTATCCGATTTTTTTTCTAAAACGCCCTCGACCACGGCGTAATACTCACGCGTTTGCACCTGTTCGTTCCAGTGCATTTTCAGCATGGAATGGAGCTTAATATCCTTGGCGAAAAGGAGCACCCCCGACGTTTCCTTGTCGATACGATGCAAGACGAACGCCCGCGCATTTTTATTCTGCTTTTGCAGATAATCGGTAACATACCCATAGGCACACACTCTTTCCTTGTCGCTTTCGACGGATAAAAGCCCTGCGGGTTTATCTATGGCAATTAAATCTTCCGTTTCATAAATAAATTTTATGTCGCGGAGGGAAAAGCTCGGTTTTTCTTCTTTTTTTGCGCCGCGCGTAAGTTTTGCCGTCGGTTTCACCGCCTCACCGTCCTTGACAGGTCGGCGGGATAATTTTACCTCGTCGTCTTTGGCAAGCATAAAATTATACTGCGTTACCACCCTGCCGTTGACTAAAACCTGTTTTCTAACCAAAAGCGATTTCACGTTGTTTCTGGACGTGTTGCATTTGCGGAGCAAAAATTCCAAAAGCTCGTCGCTGTGGTTTACCTTATACACAGCGGTATAGACGGGCGCGCCGTTGACACGCTCGATATTTTCCGCGCGTTTTTTGGGCGTTTTCACGCCGTTTTTCGGGCGTTGCACCGCCCCTGCGGACGGTTTGCCGCCCGCCCCTTTTCCGTTGTTTTTCGCCTGCATTTTCATCGCTCTTTTTTGCCTTTTTGGA
>JBGVQH010000214.1:0-4764 GCA_045127475.1 Candidatus Scatosoma sp. | reverse complement strand
GAAAGCGCCGTACCCCATTGTCCTGCGCCCGTCTCCGTGGTAACCCCTTTCAAGCCTTGCTCCTTGGCATAATACGCTTGCGCAATTGCGGAATTGAGCTTATGTGAACCCGAGGTATTGTTTCCCTCAAATTTATAATAGATATGCGCGGGGGTGTCCAACGCTTTTTCCAAGCAGTACGCCCGAACGAGGGGGGCAGGGCGGTACATTTTATAAAAGTTGCGCACCTCTTCGGGGATTTCGATATACGGGGTGGTATCGTCCAGCTCCTGCTCGGCAAGTGCTTCGCAAAAAACCTTGGAAAGCTCCTCTTTCGTCATCGGTTGTAAGGTTTTGGGATTTAAAAGAGGAGCAGGCTTTTCCTGCATAAAGGCACGCAGGTTGTACCAATACTTCGGGAGCTCGCTTTCGTCTAAATAGATTTTATAAGGGATTTCTTTTTTCATATTCTCTCACTCCTTTCGTAGACTTAGATATCGACTATATTATCATATTTTTCGATAACGGTCAAGCGAATAAACGGCAAAATCGATAAAAAAGCGCCTCTTTCTTGAAAAAGCGGCGCTTTTTTGCATAAATACAGGGGTTAAATTTTTAAATAATCGAAAAACCCGCCCGTTTCCAAATCTTTCCAATACAGCGTGTCGTTATCCAGTAGGATATACGAATGTGGCGTACCGTCTTTGGGCAGAGCAACCGAGCCGCAATTTGCGTAAATCGCTCCGTTTTCCATAACTTTGTGATGGGGGTTGTGGAAATGTCCGTTAAACAGGACGTCGCCCGCCTGTAACAAGGGGGGATTTTTATCGTCGAACAAATGCCCGTGGGTTAAAAACAGCGTCTTTTCGCCGTGGGAAAGCAACGCGTAATCCGCCATAATAGGAAATTCTAATACCATTTGGTCAACTTCGCTGTCGCAATTACCGCGTACGCAGAGGATTTTGTCCTTCATGGCGTTCAGCATGGCAAATACCTGTTTGGGGGAGTATTCGTCGGGGAAATCATTGCGCGGACCGTGATAGAGTAAATCGCCAAGCAAAATCAGCTTATCGGCGTTTTCGTTTTCAAAAGCGGTAAGCAGCTCCTTACACCACGCCGCCGAGCCGTGAATATCCGATGCGATAATATATTTCATAGAAACTCCGTTAGAAAATGAATTGCGCCGCTGGCGCGTGAATTGTTGCACGTGAATTGCCCCTTGGGCGTGAATTGCAAAACTATGTTTTGCATTATGGTAGGGGTTTGTATGAGATTGCCACGCTACGCTCGCAATGACACGGTTGCGCAAGGACAAACAACCGTCATTACGAGGAACGAAGTGACGAAGTAATCTCGTATAAAAACTAAAGCCACAATGACGGCAAAGCCGTCAAATCATGAAAACCAAAAGTTTTCAATTCACGGCGAAAGCCAATTCATGAAAGACAAAGTCTTTCAAATCATTAGAAAATGAACTTCACAATATCGAACTGTTCGGGCAGGGGCGCGCCGCTGCTTAAAATTTCCGAATGTTTTTCCAAAAGGGCGGGCAATTCTTCTTCGCGGGCGCTGTGGAAAGCAAATTCCGAGAAGTTGACCGCTTTGTTTGCCAAAAGATTGATGGCGGTGGAAACGAATTCGCGGCTTTCCGTAATGCCCTTGATGGTTACGTTATTTTTCATTGCGTATTCCAGATTAACGTGCAGATTTTTGCCCGTCAGCGAACAGAAAGACACGTACGCCTCGCGTTTCACCAAGGGGAAGAGAACGGAGGGTTCGCAACGGTTATTGAAAGCGATATATACCGCACCATCCGCCAGCTTTCCGCCTGTTACGTTCAGGACGTTTTGGCGCAAATTTTCGTCGTTAGGGAAGGTGTAATAAATGCCGCTGCGTTTTGCGCGCGCAAGGCGTTCCGCGTTGTTGTCTGCCAAAATGGGTACGGCGCGGTGGTAAATTAAAATTTGGCACAATACGTTGGCGTATACGCCGCCGCCAAGCACCAAAATATGTTGTCCGACCTCTACGTGCATTTCGTCCACGACGTGTTCGGCAAGCGCAATAGCGTCAATTAAAAACGCCGCTTCGTCGGTAACGGAATTTGGCAAGGGATAGGCGTCGTCCATGGTGGCAAGTACGAAATCACGGTAAAAGCCGTCGGCGGTTTCCCCTGCGATACGCAGTCCGTCGGGGGCAATCTCGTCCTCGGTTACCCCTGCGAGATATACACGCTGTCCGCGCTGCAAAAAGGCGTTTTCGCCCGCTTCGGTAACCTGACCGATGGCAAATCTGCCGGGGATAAAGGGGGCTTTTACTTTGATTGCGCCCGAATAGATAGCTACGTCCGTTTCGGTAACGAGCGCCTTGGTAATTTTCACCTTTACTTTATCGCTGGTAAGTTTGAGATCGGGCGCAATTACGTGTTGTAAATTGTGCGGGTAAGCCAGTTGCCAGACTTTCATACGAGTTCCTTTTTTCTGCATTCGTGCGCGTATTTTAGGCGCAAAAAAGCTGCCGCGCCTTGCACGAGTAAATTAAGTATAAACTATTTTTCGTTAATTTGCAAGTATTTTTTATAAATTCCCGTCAAAAACAGTTGACGAGGGCAAAAAAAAGCGTTATAATTGGTTAGCATACGAAAAAAGAAACAGCGAGGTGAATATAATGAAAGCTGATATCCATCCTAAATATCACGAAGTAACCGTTACTTGCGCTTGTGGAGCTACTTTCAAAACCGGCACGACGAAAGATTGCGAAGTGCTGAAAGTAGATATTTGCAGCAACTGCCATCCTTTCTTCACGGGCAAGCAGAAGTTGGTTGATACCGGTGGACGTGTCGATAAGTTCAAAAAGAGATATGGTCTTTAATTGGTAGTGTTGGGCTTTAAGGCATGCGCCTTAAAGCCTTTCTTCATTTTATTGCCGCAACGCGGCAATAAAATGAAAAAGGAATGAATTGCACCATGGGGGCATGAATGGAAACAAAGTTTCATGAATTGTGCCTTGCACATGCATTTTTCTAAACCGCGCGCACGTGCGCGCATATAATAATTATAAGGAAACATCTTTTAGGGGATACTATGAGTTGTAAAAAAACCAACCGTACCTATATTGGCGGGCAGGCGTTGATGGAGGGGGTTATGATGCGCGGTAAACGCGCCATGGCGTCCGCCGTTCGCGATCCTCAAGGCACGGTGCAAATTGAATCGGAGTATCTCACTCCGCCTGAAAAAAAGAAAAAAATCACCCGCATTCCTTTGATTCGCGGCGTGGTTAATTTCGTTCGTTCTTTGGTAGACGGTACGCGCGTGTTGATGCGGAGTATGGACGTTGCCATTGAGGACGAGGACGAACAGACGAAAGCGGAAAAATGGCTGAAAGAAAAGCACAAAATCGACGTTGCGGGCGTTATGCAGAGCGTAGCGGTATTTTTTGCCATCGTCCTTGCGTTGGGGTTGTTTGTGGTTGCGCCCAAACTGCTTGCCGAGATTTTTTTCGACAGTAACGTTAGGAGTATAGAAAGTCTTTGGTACAATTTAACGGCGGGCGGTATCCGTTTGGTATTGTTTATCGCCTATATTTTGGCGGTGGCGCTGATGCCGGATATGCGGCGTGTGTATATGTGCCACGGTGCGGAGCATAAGACGATTACCTGCTACGAGCAGGGCAAGGAACTGACGGTGGAAAACGTACGAGGTTGTTCGCGCGTGCACGACCGTTGCGGCACGACCTTTTTGTTTATTGTCGTTTTCGTGAGTATCCTTATGGGCTGTCTGGTAAATACGGGGCTTGTGTATATGTTGCCTGCAGGCTTTAACAAAAAAGGCTTTTTGGCGATTTCGCTGTCGGTGAGCATTTTGCTCTTGCCCTTGATTGCGGGGATTTCCTATGAAATTTTACGCTTGTTGGCAAAGACGGACAACAGATTTTTTATCATTTTCAAATGGCCCGGCTTGCTTTTGCAGAGGCTGACCACGCGCGAACCCGAGGATGGTATGATTGAATGTGCCATCACGGCGTTTGAAACGGTTTTGGCGATGGATGCGGACCAAAGCATTCCCGAGCGGGTATTTGCGACGGCGGGTAAGATGTCCGTTTTGCTCGCAAACACCAAAAAGCGTTTTGCGCACAGTAATATTGACGGGGACGAGGCGGAGTGGATTTTTGCGTTGACCTTGAAGATGCCGAAAAGCTCGGTGGCGACGGAGGAAAAAATTCTGCGTGTAGCGGAGGCGAAAGAGATTATCCGTATCGCAGACGAACGGTTGACAGGCAGACCGCTTTGGTATATTATCGGGGATACCGATTTTTGCGGGTATACCTTAAAAGTGGATGAACGGGTGTTGATTCCTCGCCCTGAAACGGAAGAAATGGTGATGATGGTCGTCGGTGCGGCGGAGGAAGGCAATAGCGTTCTCGACCTGTGTACGGGTAGTGGTGCAATCGCGATTGCTGCGTTTAAAGAACTGGAAAAATACAACCGCGCGGTCAAAATGACGGCGGTGGATATCAGCGCGGATGCGTTGGAGGTGGCGAAAGAAAACGCCAAGAGCAACGACGCGAAAGATATTAAATTTATGCAATCGGATTTGTTTGAAAAGGTGCGCGGTAAGTTCGATATTATCGTAACCAACCCCCCGTATATTCCCACGGCGACGATTGAAACGCTGCAACGAGAGGTGCGCGATTACGAGCCTCGTTTGGCGCTCGACGGCGGCAAGGACGGTTTGGATTTTTATCGGCGTATTGCCGAGGGTGCGCCCAAGCGTTTGGTGCGTGGCGGTA
>JBGVQH010000213.1:0-2688 GCA_045127475.1 Candidatus Scatosoma sp. | reverse complement strand
ATACTTCTTGCTTGTATCAGCTGCGGTATATTACAGGGTTAGAACCTGAAAACGGCTGCGCAATCGTGGACGGAACGGGGGTAACCTTGTATACGGACATGCGGTATATGGAGGCGGCGGAAAAGCTGCTTGCGGATACGGACGTAAAACCTGTGCTGTATAACCAAGGCGAGTTGTTAAAACGCCTTGCCGCATACGAAAGCGTGGGCATTTCCTTTGATCAGACGACCCATTCGGAATATCTCGCTTTGGAAAAAGCGGGAGTGAAATTGAAAAATATCGACGGCGCGTACGAACAGGCTATGTCGGTGAAAAACGAGTGGGAGCTCAACAATATCGCCAAGGCTTGCCAAATTGCGGAAGACGGCTTTAACGCCCTGCTGCCTGAAATTAAAGAGGGTATGACGGAAACGGAAGTGGCGGCTCTGCTCGAATATAAAATGCGCGCGTTCGGCGCACAGGGGCTGTCCTTTGAAACGATTGTTGCGTTCGGTGCGCATGCGGCTGTGCCTCATCACGAAACGGGGGAAACCAAGCTGAAATTCGGCGATGAAATTTTAATTGATTTTGGATGTAAAGTCAACGGATACTGTTCGGATATTACGCGGACGTTTTTGTACGGCGACGATGGTAAACACGAAGAATTTAAAAAGGCGTACGCACACGTTTTGGCTGCGCATAATCTGGCGCAGGAAAAGATTACGTCGGGTATGACGGGCAAAGAGGCGGACGCTATCGCGCGCGACTACTTAAAGGCGAACGGCTATGGCGAGCTGTTTACGCATTCACTGGGACATGGTATCGGGTTAAACGTTCACGAAAAACCGTCGGTGAGCCCCAAGGGCGAACAAATCCTTTGTGATAACATGGTATTCTCGGACGAGCCAGGCGTGTATAAAGCGGGCGAATACGGCATACGTATCGAAGATACGGTAACCTTAAAAGACGGAAAAATAAAAAGCTTTATGGGCAAAACCCAAAAGAATCTTTTAATTTTATAAAAAATAATTATAGCATATAAGGAGAAACATTATGGCACAGATTTTGGCAGGCGATATTCGTAAGGGCGTAACTTTCGAGTACAAGAGCGGCGTTTATACCGTTACCGAATTCCAGCACGTAAAACCCGGTAAGGGCGCGGCGTTCGTTAGATGTACGTTGAAGAACGTGGTAACCGGTCAAGTATTGTCGAACGAAACCTTCAACCCCACCACGAAACTTGAAACGGCACAGGTAGAAACGAAGAAGATGACCTATTCCTATTTTGACGGCGAATTCTACGTATTCGTGGACGAAGAATGGAATCAGGAAAACCTTACCTTCGATCAGGTGGAAGACGCACTCAAATATATCAAGGAAAACGATATGGTTACCGTGAAATTCCTGTATGGTAAGGCGTTCTCGGTTGAACCTGAAAACTTCGTTGAACTCAAGGTTATCGAGGCTGAACCCGGCGTTAAGGGCAACACCGCTACCAACGTTATGAAGAACGCAAAGGTAGAAACGGGTGCAACGATCCAAGTTCCCATGTTCGTTGAAGAGGGTGAAACGATTCGTATCGATACCAGAACGGGCGAATACATGAGCCGCGTTTAATCGATTGTAAATCTGTAAACCGACGAAAAAAATAAAGACAAAACGACAGCAGGATTATTACGTCCTGCTGTTTGTTTACGGAGCAATAAAAATGAAAGCAGTCGTACAAAGAGTAAAGAAAACCGCCCTGTCGGTGGACGGGGAGTTGATTAGCGAAATCCCATTCGGGCTGACGGTGTTTTTGGGGGTTAAGACGGGCGACACCGAAAAGGAAGGGGCGTATATCGCGAAGAAGATTGCGGGCTTGCGCATTTTTGAGGACGAAAACGGCAAGATGAATTTGTCGGTGAAAGACGTGGGTGGCGAGGTACTGCTCGTTTCGCAGTTCTCTTTGTACGGCGACGCGTCGCACGGAAATCGGCCCAGCTTTACTTTGGCGGCGCGCCCCGAAACCGCAGAGCCGTTATACGAGTACGTTGCAAAAGAGCTGTCTACGTACGGCGTTACGGTAAAAAAGGGCGTATTCGGCGCGGATATGAAGATAGAACAGTTTAACGACGGTCCCGTAACGATTTTGTTGGAGATATAATTTGTTAAAACCGCGTGGAAAGGTGCTGTTGTGGCTGGAGAAATATCATTGCGATACTTGACAGACGCGGTAACGTTGTGGTAGAATATACCTACGACGCGTGGGGAAGAAACACCTGTATAGACAATACGACGGTAAACCTCGGTACGCTGAACCCGTTTAGATACCGTGGATATTATTTCGATACCGAAATAGGTTTGTATTACCTGAAGACGAGATATTATGACCCTGCAATCGGGAGATTTATTTCCATTGACGGAATCGAATATCTTGACCCCGAAACCATAAACGGTTTGAATTTGTACGCCTATTGCAACAACAATCCCGTGATGAATATCGACCCGAACGGAAACAAGTGGTGGCATTGGGTTGTTGCAGCCGTAGCGGTAGTTGGAATAACGGTAGCAACTGTCTTTACGGCAGGTGGGGCTGCGTTGGCAATAGGTACAGCATTAGGGGTAGGAAATGCTTTGGTTGGCGCAACTATGGTTGGGGTGGCAATCGGAGGATTAGTTGCTGGCGGAATGGAGTTGATATCTCAAGGCTTGGCAACCAATTGGGGA
>JBGVQH010000212.1:0-3141 GCA_045127475.1 Candidatus Scatosoma sp. | reverse complement strand
CGAAACGCAAGCTTTTTGCAAAGCCTATCAAAAGTTTCCCAATCAATCGCTATATTTTTATCGTCCAGCTCGTAAGAATGTCCCCAAATATACAAAAGCTGGTCTTCTTCCGATTCGCTTTCTAAAAATTTGTCAATCATTTCTTCCAAGCAGTCTTCTCTATAATATACCGTGGGGTTGTAAGCAAGCAAATTTTCCTTTTGCACCTCGAAAGAGTGCGTACTTTCCGTCGTACGGGAATAACGGATAGGGGTATTTTCTGAAATCGCCTTGATAACTCGTTCATCAAAAGGGCCGTTGGGATACGCCATGCCGACGATGGGATAACCGCAAATCTTTTCCAGCGCCTTTCTGTCCTCTTCCACCTGACGGATAATCGTTTCCTCTTCCAAGCCGACCAACGTGGGGTGCGTAAGGCTATGTACGGCGACCTCGTGCCCCGCATAAAGCTCTTTCACCTCGCTCGCTTTAATTTTCGTATGATTGACTTTTCCCCAATCGCGGTTGAGCGCACCGGGCAAGCCGAGTAAGCCAGAGTTGATATTGAAAGTGCCTTTCAAACCGTATCTATTTAAGATTTCCACCAAGCGAATATCTTGGGTTACGCCGTCGTCAAAGCTGAACGTGAGCGCTTTCTTTTTTCCATTCCACATCTTCTCGTCCTCTCCTCTTTTCGCTTATGGACTAACGCGGTTGATATCGCGAGGGAACATCGTCGCTTCGCGGACGTTCTTCGCGCCGAGTAAGTGCATCGTCAATCTTTCGAGTCCCAAGCCCAAACCACCGTGAGGAGGTGCGCCGTATTTATGCAACATAAGGTAGGTTGCGAATTCTTCGCTGTTCATACCCAGTTTTTCCATCTTTGCGACCTGTTGTGCGTAATCGTGTACACGCTGACCGCCCGAAGTGATTTCTAAGCCTCTGAAAAGCAAATCGAAAGACAAAGTATATTCGGGGTCTTCGGGGTCGTCCATGGTATAGAAAGGACGTTTTTTCGAGGGATAATGGGTAATGAAAATAAAATCGGAATTAAACTGTTTCTTTGCATACTTGCCAAGAATTTGTTCCTCTTCGGGGTCGAAGTCCTTCATATCCGTAGGCTGATATTTGAATTTCTTCATGATAATCTCTTTTGCTTCCATAAATTTCAGGACGGGAATTTCCTTAATTTCGGGAATTTCAATATGCAAGAGTTCAACCTCGTTTTTGTATTCCGTTCTCAAGAGGTTCATAATATATTTGAGAACACCCGCCTCCATGTTCATAATGTCTTCAAAGCTGTCGATAAAGCCCATTTCGAAGTCCATGGAAATATATTCGTTGAGATGTCGGCTGGTGTCGTGGTGCTCCGCACGGAATACGGGCGCAATTTCAAATACACGCTCGTATACGGCAACCATTGCCTGTTTGTACAGCTGAGGGGATTGCGCCAAGTATACCTGCTTGCCGAAATAGTCCAACTTGAATACGTTCGTACCACCCTCTGCCCCTGCAAAGTTAATCTTCGGCGAGTGGATTTCTGTAAAGCCCTGCGCCATCAAATATTCTCTAAACCCACGTTGGATACCCTCTTGCAATTTAAAGATTGCGCGTTCTTTGGGGTTACGCAAGGTAACAGGGCGGTAGTCGAGCTTGGTCGAAAGGTCGCAGTTGACCTGTTTTTTCGTAATAACGACGGGAGGAATTTCCGCAGGGTGGGAAAGCAGTTCGATATTGTGAATTTGCACTTCGTAACGCTTGCTGCCGTCCTTGGTTTCGCCTGCAACGACCTTACCCGTGATTTTCGCCGCACATTCTTCCTTTACGTCCTCGCTCATGCGGTAATCGGAAAAGCTTTCCGCATATACGCATTGAATGGTCTCACGCGCAGTACGCAAAATGACAAACGCAAAATCCGACATCATGCGGATATTGTGAATAGTGCCTTTAATGGTTACGATTTGGTCCTCGTACTTTTCAAAATCTGCGTACGCAACCGTATTTTCGTTGATTTCACCCGTAATAAACATACCTCTACCTCTTTCGCAAAAAAATTGCATTTTTTCTTACGTTTCTATTTTAATTCGTTTGACAAAAAAAAGCAAGAAAATTATAATAGGTTTATTAAAAATTCTTTTTACGGAGTGTGATTTTTATGCGTGTTTTGGCAATCAACGATATTTCTTGTGTTGGTAAATGCTCTTTAACGACTGCTTTGCCGATTATTTCAGCGTGTGGCGTTGAGTGCAACGTTTTACCAACGGCAATCCTGTCCACGCACACGGGCGGCTTTACGGGATATACTTTCCACGATTTAACGGGCGAACTCCCTGCTATCCTTGCGCATTGGAAATCTTTAGGTCTGAAATTTGATTATATCTGCAGCGGTTATCTTGGCAGCATTGATCAAATCGAACTGGTCAAAGCCGTCCGCGACGAATTGTTAGCGGAAAACGGTAAATTTATCGTTGACCCCGTTATGGGCGACGGCGGAAAATTATACGCAGGTTTTACCGACGCTTTCGTCGAAAAAATGCGCGCTTTGTGTCGCCTTGCCGATTATATTTTGCCCAACGTTACCGAGGCAGCCTACCTTGCAAACACTCCCTATCCCTTAACCAAGGACAACGCCGAAACGTGTTTGAAACAATTACAAAAACTCTGTCCGCAGGCAATGATTACGGGCGTAGAGGACGGCGAAACCATTTCAGTATGGTACACGGGTAAAAACGGAGAAACAAAAGTATATACCCACGAAAACGTGGCAGGCTCGTTCCACGGCTCGGGCGACGTATTCGCTTCGGCGTTCGTTGGCGCGTTGGCAAGAGGAAAGTCCCAGGATGAGGCAATCACGCTTGCATCCGATTTCGTTACCGCGTCCATTCGCCGTACCGCCGTTGAAGTTCCCGATAAGAAATACGGCTTGAATTTCGAAGCCGAGCTCTACCCCCTTTTACAGAGATTAAACGGTTAAATACCCTCCTCATTTTGTTGACAAACCACGCCGCAGCGAGTATAATATAGATACAATCTGCGGTGTACGGAGTTCGACGCTTTTGCGGAATCCACATTATTTATTCGGGAGCGGTCATTCGTGGCGATAGACAAGGTCTGTATTCATACGGAAAGTTCGATGCGCCAAGATGCAGCACCCACCTGCTT
>JBGVQH010000211.1:0-2754 GCA_045127475.1 Candidatus Scatosoma sp. | reverse complement strand
GCATCTTTTTGCCAAATTTCTCTTCGAAAAGTTTTTGACAGGTTGGACAGGTACAAGCCGAATAATAATCGTTTGTCCCCTCAATATTAATATGCGGAACAAACGGTTCATCCCAAAAAACGGTTTTTCCGCCCAACTCGCATACTTTATGTAACCAATCCTTTACAAATTGACGGTAAGAGGGTGCATTAAGACATATTTGATAGGGATGCATAATCCCATCGCCGTAATAGGTGTGCGCCTCGGGATGATAACCAAGGAAATGACACTTATCCCCAGGAACACCGCCAATCCCCCAATTATCTACCCATACCTCTAATCCACAATCTTCGCTCACTCTAAAAATATCTTTCATAACGGCGTCATGGCGTTCCCAATCGTTATGAGAAAGCATATGAACGACAATGTCCATATCCGCTGACGCTATTTTTTTCATATCCGCTATCGCATGCGAGAGCATTCTGTTGCCATGATATGCAACCCCTGTCTTCAATGGTTTCATAAAAATTTCCTCTCCTTACTTTATATTCTAATATCTTTTGCATTCAAAAGTTTGTTATAATTCACTAAAAACTTCTTGTATCCCGCAAAATCGTGCACGCGTTTTTCATTGATAAAATGGTTGAAATACGTCTTTCCTTCCACTTCAATTTCCAAAATAAGGTATTTTACCTCTTTCAAATCGTCAAACGTCCCCACCTTTTCGTTTTGATTGTGTTTCACGTTAAACTCGCCCGATTTTAAAAGGTTCTTTGCGCCGTCATAAATCTTATATTTTCCCGTAAACGCTTGCAGTGTATCGTTACAAATAAACGCCTCCAAACCCTCATTCATCATCATCGTAAGCCCTTGCTGAGATTGACGAAGATAATAATACGCCAGTTTTTTTCGCCCGTAATAATCAACCACCGCGGAATTATACGCAGGCCAACCATCGCGCATATTCCAAATAAGCACGCCTGTCATATACGGTTTTTTCATTCTCGTTTGTTCAATCAAATATTTATACGCTTCCGCCTGCAAAATCTGAGAAGACAAAATATAATCGTCTACGTTTTGGGGCACAAACCCAAAATAGTAATTGGATGCGTGAAAAATATCCCCGTCCGTCGAATAATCATGCAGTTTCCAAGTTTCTTTATCGAACAAACGCCCCCCTTGCAAAGCGTCTTCACCAAGGCAATCCACCAAACTGTCGCGGGCAATACAACCGCTGTACCCAATCTCCCCGACGAAATGATGTTTCATGTTTGCATACGTTTCGTAATCGTCGCGATGCCACCAATAATGTTCTTCGGGCAAACCAACTCTGGATTTTTCAATCTCTTCCAAATCAATCAAGAAACGCCCGCCCATTTGACGGAAATATTCTTCGGTAAATAACGGAGTCGTTGGATAATAAATACGGTACGGGTCTTGTTCTTTCAATACCTGCGGAATGACTTTCCGCGTCAAAACGTCTTCGTTCGGATTTTGTCCCGTACAGAAATAAACCCAATCCGTTTCATTACTACCGCAATACAACACAAGCGAAGGATGGTTGCGAATACGTTTCACCACGTTTTCAACCTCATCCGCAAATACCTTTTTAAACTCCTCATCCTGCGGATATGCATGACAAGATAACATAAAATCTTGCCAAACCATAATCCCATAAAGGTCGCAAAGTTCAAAGAATTTCTCGTCCTCATAAACGCCGCCACCCCATACGCGAACCATATTCGAGTTGTTTTCCACATAATTCAAAACACATTCTTCGTATTTTGCAGCATCTTTCGAATGAATTACGTCCAAGGGCACCCAGTTTGCCCCCTTGCAAAGCACCAACTCTTCGTTAATTGTAAAGCGGAAAGTTGCATGTTCGCCGATAAAATCTCCACGCTCTAAAACCACGTGGCGAATCCCCCATTTGAGCGCGCGCGCATCGAGAACCCCTCCGTTTTCATCATACAGCGTTACCGTTACGTCATATAGATTTTGTTCCCCCATACCGTTGGGCCACCAAAGCTTCGGATGATTGATATACGGGAATTTCGTCGCCGCTTTATAGGTTACGGGATAGGTAAAAGAAAACTCGTCTTCCCCGCATTTACCCGAAAACTCGATTCTGCATTTTCCATACCGCTCTGCAGGCAATTTTAATTCATAATGAAAGCAAGTACCCGCCAATTCTTTTTTAGCGAACACCGTAGACAAATAAACGTTTTCAATGCGGATTTTCGGACGGCGCTCCAAACGGACGCTGCGCCAAATCCCCGCAGACACCAAACGAGGGAAAATATCCCAACCGTACATATGCGAAGCTTTTCTAATACGCAAATTTTCAAAGCATTCCCAATCGGCAACCATATTAGGCGAAATTTTGGCGTTTTCCGCCCGTTTAATCGCCGAGTAAATATGTACCGCCAGTTGATTCTTCCCCGTTCTTACAATGCCATCCACCGCAAATTGATGAGAAATCAACATGTTGTCGCTCTCGCCAATTTTTACGCCGTTTAAAAAATATTCAGCGCACGTATCCACGCCGTCAAAGACAAGAAAATCATCCGTATCCTCGTCGCTATCTTCCATCTCAAAATCCAGCACGTACCACCAATCGTAAAGTTCAAATGCGCGCGTTTTTTCTACGTTTGCGCCAAAATAAACGTCAGGCAGTAAGCCTGCATTCATCAAATCGACCTCCACGTTGCCAGGGATTGTCCCAGCAATATATTCCCCCTTAATTTCGCTAGGATGTGTGGGCGCCGTACCCAT
>JBGVQH010000210.1:0-19768 GCA_045127475.1 Candidatus Scatosoma sp. | reverse complement strand
TCCCCCCTGTCGTTAAATCGGCACACTGCGCGCGCGCACGCCACCAAAACGGACGCCGTAAACTCGGGATTAGAACCCAGCTTTAACGAAAATTCCACAACGTGCTTATTCTGTTTGTCAATACCCGTAACACCGTTGCGGATTACCGCGCCGCCGTGGGGCAAACCGCTGTGATTTTTTTCCAGCTCTTCTTTCGTGATAAAATGTACGGTTGTATGATACTCCGCAAAATAGTTGGGCATCGTCTTAATTTCTTGTTCGATACGCGCCAAATCCGCCCCCTCTTTTGCCACGACAAAACACTCTCTTTCGTGTTTTTGCGAAGTCGTCAACGTAGGCGTAGCCCCGCTGCGTACCGCGTTCAGCGCGTCCGTCATAGGGATTGTATACTGCCGCGCGTCCTCCACCCCGTCAATACGGCGAATTGCGTCGGAGTGCCCTTGACTGACCCCCTTTCCCCAGAAAGTATAATCCTTACCCTCGGACAAAATCGAATCGGCATACAAGCGCGCAATCGAGAACATACCCGGATCCCAGCCGGCAGACACGATCGCCGTCTTTTTTGCACTTTCCGCCGCCGCGTTTACCGCCGCAACGTGTGCGGGGATATTGGCGTGCGTATCAAAGCTGTCGATAACGTTAAAGTATTTTGCCAACGCAGGCGTTTGCTTAGGCAAATCCGTCGCGCTGCCCCCGCAGATAATCATAACGTCAATCTTATCCTGCATTTTCAGTGCGTCTTCCGCCTTGAAAACGGGAATACCCGTCAACGTCTTGACGGTATCGGGATTGCGGCGGGTAAACACCCCCACCGCCGTTATATCAGGATTTTGCATGATGGCAAGCTCTACACCGCGGCCAAGATTGCCGTAACCGTAAATACCGATTTTAATAGACATTATATTTATACCTCTTATTTGTAGCTAAAAATGGGCTTGGCACGACCAAAAAGATTTCCCATATATCATTATAACACATGCCCCTACGATTTTCAAGTGCTGACGCAAAAAAAACAGCTGGTATTTTTTTAGGATTTTTTATATAAAGTATTAAAAAAACTTATAGAAAATACCAAAAAAATTTTTATTCGGTATTGACAACTCGAAAAAAAAGGGGTATTATATATAAGGAACAGAGTAAACAAGGTGCGCACACAAGCTTTCGCACCGATAAGGAGGTTTTATGTATTGTAGAGAATGTGGAGCAAAAACCACCTTGCGTTTTTGCGAAAACGAAGGGTTGGTTCCCTATTGTGAAAAGTGTCATTCGTATATGTTCCCTCAATTTCCCATTGCTGTATCCATGGTAGTAACCAACCGCGCGCAAGATAAAATTCTGCTGGCCAAGCACGTGAACGACGACGATTTTATTCTGTTTGCAGGATACATCAAAAAGGGCGAAAACGTCGAAAAGACAATCCCTCGCGAAATTAAAGAAGAATTGGGTTTGAACGTGGTAAAGGCAAAATATATGTCTTCCCGTTACCATGCAAAAAAGGAAATTTTAATGCTGAATTTTATCGTGGTCGTAGAAGACCAAGCCATTAAAATTGCCGAAAACGAAATTGCAGAGGCACGTTGGTGCACCCCCGAAGAATCGGTACAGCTCATTCGCAAAGGCACGACGGCAGAATTTTTCTTAAACAACGCTGTACGCGAACTGAAAAAGAAAATTTAAAAGACAAAATCTTTCTTGAAAACCGTCCCTGCGCAGGGACGGTTTTTTATACAATAAAAAAAATATCGATAGCCGGCGGATATTTTCCGTTTTACCATTGACTTTTGTTCTCTGTTTGTGCTACAATATATAAGATAGAGTTCAGCGTAACCACAAAGGAGAAATTTTATGAACAAAATCGGGTTTGACAACAAAAAATATTTGTCCTTGCAGTCCGAAAAAATCCAAGAACGTATTGATTCGTTCGGGGATAAGCTGTATTTGGAATTCGGCGGCAAGCTTTTCGACGATTATCACGCGTCCCGCGTTTTGCCCGGTTTTGAACCCGACAGTAAAATTAAAATGCTGTTAAAACTCCGTTCCCTTGCGGAAATTTTGGTGGTTATCAGTGCAAACGATATTGTAAAAAACAAATACCGCAGCGACCTTGGTATCACCTACGACGCAGACGTAATTCGCTTGATTGATATTTTTAAGAGCAAGGGCTTGTTTGTAGGCAGCGTGGTGATGACTATGTACCAGCCTCAGCCCGCCGTGGACGGGTTTATCAAGCGGCTGAACAACCTCGGTATCCCCGTGTATAAGCATTACGCCATCGAGGGGTATCCGCACGACGTTTCCAAAATCGTCAGCGACGAGGGCTATGGCAAAAACGAATACGTGCCCACCTCGCGGCGGTTGGTTATCGTAACCGCTCCCGGTCCTGGCAGCGGAAAAATGGCGACCTGTCTTTCCCAGCTCTACCACGAAAATTTGCGGGGCGTAAAAGCAGGCTATGCAAAGTTTGAAACTTTCCCGATTTGGAGCATCCCCCTCTCGCACCCCGTCAACGCGGCATACGAGGCGGCAACGGCGGACCTGAACGACGTGAACATGATAGACCCCTATCACCTCGACGCGTACGGCACACTTGCCGTCAATTACAACCGCGACGTAGAAATTTTCCCCGTCGTTTCGGCGATGCTCCAAAAGATTTTGGGGTATTCCCCCTATAAATCCCCTACGGATATGGGCGTGAATATGGCGGGCTTTTGTATCGTGGACGACGACGCCTGCCGTATGGCATCTAAAAATGAAATTATTCGCCGTTATTATGCGGCGCTGTGCGACGCCAAAAAGGGTAGAATTTCTAAAGACGTCGTGGCAAAATTGGAACTGCTGATGAGCAAATCGGGGATTTCCGTAGACGATAGAAAGGCGGTTGCCCCCGCGCTTGCAAAAGCGGAATTGACAGGCTCGCCCGCGGTGGCAATCGAGCTGAACGACGGTCGTATCGTAACAGGCAAAACGGGAGATTTACTTGGCGCGTCGGCGGCGGCAATTTTAAACGCATTGAAAGTGTTGGGCGGTATCGACGATGAAATCGAGCTCATCTCTCCGACCATTATCGAACCTATGCAGTATCTAAAAGTAAAACACATGGGCGCGGTCAATCCCCGCCTGCATACGGACGAAGTGTTGATGGCGTTGTCCATCTGCGCGGTCAACGACCCGAAAGCAAAAAAAGCGGTAGCACAGTTGGACAAATTGAGAAATTGCGAAGTGCATTCGACGGTTATGCTGGCGCACGTAGACGAGCGAACGTTTAAGGCATTAGGTATGCACTTAACCAGCGAACCCCAACGCCACGTTATCGTCAGCGAACAGGTATAATTGCATATAGACAGAAAAAAACCGAACTCCGCAGAGTTCGATTTTTTTCTTTTACAAATCTAATTTCATATCGCCGTCTTTTATCCAGCCTTTTTTGCGCATAAATTCGGAAATCACGATATTAAGAATTGCGGGCAGAACAAACATCAACAGGATAATGCCCACGTAACCAAGTGCACCGCTTGTATAGTCGAACGAATTGAATACGCCGACCAAACCACTCGTACCCATACCGCCGCCCGACGCGCCGCATTTCAGCTTGAATGCGCACGTCGCCAAAGGACCGCAAATCGCGCTCGATATAATCATAGGCAGCATAATTACAGGCTTTTTCATAATGTTAGGTATCTGTAACATACTCGTTCCTACCCCCTGCGAAATCAAACCGCCAATTTTGTTTTCGCGGTAGCTTGCGACAGCAAAACCGATCATATGGCAAGCACAGCCCACCGTTGCCGCACCACCTGCGAGGAGCATCGCGTCGATATTCCCTGTGGAAACTTGTGCAGATACCGCCACCCATATCGCCGCAGACGAAGTCGGCATGGTCAACAAGACACCCATAATCACCGCAATCACTATGCCCATTACAAGCGGCGTAATTTTGGTGGCTACGGCAATCAAATTGCCAAGCTTACCTACCAGCCAGCTAAACGGCCACGCCGCAAATACGCCGCCAAGCGACAGTACCAACGCCCCCAAGGGCACAAGCAGAATATCCAACTTTGTCTTACCTGCGTACAAGCCGACGATTTCCACAACCAACATCGTTACTACGTACGCGCCGATAGGATTACCAGGCGCCGCTTTCGCACCCATCGCGCCCGTTATCGCAGCCATTCCGCCCCCACCGACAATCAACTGTTCCGACCAAGCACCAATCATGCCTGCAACCGCGGCGGTGTATACCAGCAATTTGTTTTTTCCAAGTGCGTGCGCAATACCAATCCCAATGCCTGCACCCATCAAAATCTTTGCCATATTCGCTATGTACAAAAGCGTATTGCCCACGTAATTACCGTCGCCGATTTCATTGATCCAGCCCGCAATCTGCGCCAAAATCGTCCCTGCAATTAAAGTAACGAATAACCCTTGCGCCATACCCGAAAACGCCGTAATAAAATACCGCTTGGGCAAGGTTTTAAAATATTGCGCAATTTTTTGTTTTACCGTCAACTGTTCCGCATTTTTCATAAAATCCTCTCCTGCTTTTATTATTGCAATCATTATAGAACTTCAATCGATAAAAGTCAAGCGATTTTACGCAATCGATAAAAAATTATTGATTCGATATATTTTTTCGATAATTTCTTGCGATAAATTGTATCGAAAAATAATAGCGAAAAACCGCCCTACCTTTCGGTAAGACGGTTTCCCCCGCGTAGTCAGCTTATTTTCTTTCAAAGCTGTCGCAGCACGTACAGCATTCCGTATCGCAGCTGCACGTATTGCCTACGTGGATTTTGTGCAAGGTACAATAGTCCCCTGCTTTGTTGTACTTGCAATCGGTTACGTTACAACCGATGCTGGTATTCACTTCACGTCCTTCCATGATAAAAATCCTCCTTACGTGATAAATACAGTATATCCAACTTTCAAAAAAATATTGACATTTTAAAAAATTTCCTGTACAATAGTATGGAAAAGTGAAATTGACGGAGGATATGCAATATGAAAGTTATTTTAAAAGCAGACGTAAAAGGCACAGGTAAAAAGGGCGACGTCGTGGAAGTAGCGGACGGCTACGGGCGGAATTTCTTAATTAAGAAAGGTCTGGCACAAGCGGCAACCGCAAGCAACATTCACGAGGCGGCGCAAAAGAAAGCCGCACAGGAATTCCATAAAGCGGAAGAAGTTAAGGCGTTAAAGGAATTAGCGGCTACTTTAGACGGGAAATCCGTTTCGGTAAAAATTAAAACGGGTGAAAACGGAAAAATGTTCGGTTCGGTATCGTCAGCACACGTGGCGGCGGCACTTGCCGAACTTGGCTTTGATATCGATAAAAAGAAAATCAAGATGGACACCGTGAAAACCTTGGGCTCGTTCCCCGCGGAAATCCGTTTCATGGAAAACGTAACGGCAAAAATCACCTTTGTCGTTGAGGCATTATAATTATGGAAGAAAAAGAATTGTTAGAAATAAGTAAGGGCATTGAAAGCACAGAAAGCGACCGTGCTCCCCTGCCCCCGAAGATTACCAAGGAAAATATCGATCCTTTGGCTGGCAGTACGAAAGGCAAGGTTTTACAATGGATTAAAGCGTTTGTATACACTTTCTTTTCCTCTCTTTTAATCGCTTTTGCTGCACACAGCCTGATTACCCCAAACGGTTTCACCATCGGCGGCATAAGCGGTATCGCAATTTTGGTCAACGTATCGACCAACTACAAAGTACCTCAATCCCTTGTGTTGCTTGGGCTTAATCTTCCCTTAGTTATCACCTCTTTCTTCTTTGTAAAAAAACGCTTTGCCATTCTTTCCGCAACGAATATCGGGTTGCAGACCTTGTGGTTGCTGTTATTTGAACAAGTGTTTGACGATTTCGTCATTGCGTTTGATTCGAACGGCGAAAAAATTTTCGCAGCGATTGCTGCGGGGCTGTGTATCGGCGCAGCCATCGCCCTCGCCTTTAAGGTGGGCGGCAGTACGGGCGGCGCGGATATTGCGGCGGTCATGATTCAAAGAAAAGTAAACGCCTCGTCCATCGCTTGGGTAATCTTTATGATTAACTGCGTGATTATCGGCTGTTCCGTGTTTGTTTTTAATACAATAGACAACGGAAAAATCGATTACGGCGCAACCCTACTCCCGATTATGATGGCTATCTTTGAATCGTATATCGAAAGCAGAACCAACGAAACAATTACACACGGACACCACTCCGCGGTAGAATTTAGAATCATCACCGAAAAGCCCGATTTGATGGCGCGTGTGTTGATGAAAGAGCTCAGTCGCGGCGTAACGGCAATGCCTGCAATCGGTATGTACACCAAGCAAGAACGCACGATGCTGATAACCGTGGTCAGCCGCCGTCAGGTAACCACCGTACGCAGATTGATGAAACAAATCGACCCCGATTCCTTTGCGGTTATGAGCAAGGTTTCGCAGGTGTTGGGACTTGGTTTCCACTCGGCGGATATGTAACTACCAACGATTTTACAACAAAGGCTGAAAACAGCCGTAATCCCTTTATTTTAGCGGATTACGGCTGTTTTATTATTAAAAAAATCTATTTTTCTGGTTTTGGGGGTAAAAATGTAAAAAAAAGCGTTATTTTTCAGGGTTTTTCGGCATTTTTTTTACTTTTCCCTATTGACAAACATCCGGATATGGGATATAATAGAAACACTTAAAGATTTTCGCGTTTTTAAGAAATAAATTATTATAAAGGGGATTCTCTAATGAACAAAGGCGAATTGATTAAAGCAATGGCAGAAAAAGCAGGTTTCACGAACAAGGACGCAGCTATCGCGTACGACGCATTTATCGCTACGGTTACCGAAGCGTTGAAGGCTGGCGAAAAGGTTAACCTTGTCGGTTTCGGTTCTTTCGAAGTAAAAGAAGTAGCAGCTAAGACGGGTATCAACCCTCAGACGAAAGCTCCCGTAGAAATTCCTGCATGCAAAAAACCCGTAATGAAATTCGGTAAAGCTTACAAGGATATCATCAACAACTAATTGAAAATCTGCTCTATTAAAGCCGAGGCGTTATCCCTCGGCTTTTCTCATGCTCTTTTCTATTTTTTATCAATCGAAATAGTTGATTTTCATTGCCTTTTTCACTTCGGCAAGGGTCTGCGCCGCCACCGCGCGCGCCTTTTCGCTCCCCTCTTTGAGCATAGCCCAAATCGCGGGCAAATCCTTTGCCAGCTCTTCACGGCGGGTGCGGATAGGTTCTAAGGTTTCCTGCATAACCGCATTGAGGAATTTTTTGACTTTCATATCTCCTAAGCCGCCTCGTTCATAATGTGCTTTCAGCTCGTCAAGGTTTGCATATTCGGGCAAATACGCCTTGAAATGTTCTTCTGTCGAGAAAGCGTCCAAATAGATAAACGTCGGGTTGTTTTTGGTATCACCAGGGTCGGTTACCTTGATATGATTGGGGTCGGTGTACATACCCATTACCTTGCGTTTAATCTCGTCCGCGCTGTCCGAAAGGTAGATACAGTTCCCCAAAGACTTACTCATCTTCGCCATACCGTCCGTACCGGGCAAGCGCAAACACGATTTGTTTTGGGGCAATACCGCCTGCGGTTCTACCAAAGTTTCGCCGTACAAGCCGTTGAAACTGCGTACGATTTCGCGCGCTTGTTCCAACATCGGCAACTGGTCTTCCCCTACGGGCACGGTCGTCGCCTTAAATGCCGTAATGTCCGCCGTCTGCGATACGGGGTAGGTCAAAAAGCCCATCGGGATAGAGTTTTCAAAATTGCGCAGCTTTAATTCGGTCTTTACCGTCGGATTGCGTTCCAAACGGGAAAGCGTAACCAAGTTCATATAATAGAACGTCAACTCGGTAAGCTGTTCCACGTGGGACTGCACAAAAATCGTCGATTTTTCGGGGTCAAGCCCGCACGCTAGATAATCGAGCGCGACTTCCGTAATGTTTGCACGCACTTTATCGGGATTGTCGAAATTGTCCGTAAGCGCCTGTGCATCCGCAATCATGATATAGATTTTTTCAAATTCGCCGCTGTTTTGCAATTCTACGCGCCGTCTAAGCGAGCCTACGTAATGCCCAATATGCAATTTCCCCGTAGGTCTGTCCCCTGTTAAAATGATTTTTTTCATATTGCTCTTACCCTTTCTCCACGCACCTTTTTGCGTGGTTTTTTACATATTTTACCCTTTTTTATTCATACTAAAAGCATGAACAAAAAACTTTTTATTACCGCCGTTTGTTTCCTATTCGCACTCTTTTTGACGCTCACTGCCACGCACGTTTTCGAGAAATACACCGCCACGCCCGCCTTTTTGCCAACCAGAATAGAAAAACGGCTGTTTCCGCCCGTCAAGCGGATGCGCTGACCTTATTTTGCGCCGTAAGTGTTACGGTATGCGTACATTGCGTCGAGATGCTCTTTGCCGTCTACGACGCCCTTTTCGATTGCAGCAATAATATCGTCCATCGTTACCACCGAATACACGTCGATACCGAATTCTTTTTTCGCCTCGGACACCGCCGACAAATCGCTGGTCAGGCCCTTTTCTCTGCGGTCAACGGAAATAATCATACCCACAACGTTTACCTTTGCCGCCGCCTCTAATTTGGGCAAAATTTCACGCAACGCCTTGCCGCTGGTCATAACGTCCTCGATAATGATAACCTTTTCGCCGTCCACAAGCTGTTTACCAACGAACAAACCACCCTCGCCGTGGTCCTTTACCTCTTTTCTGTCAAAACAATAATTTACTTCCGTATCGTAATTATGATACATTGCCACCGCCGTCGCTACCGACAGAGGAATGCCCTTATACGCAGGACCTACCAGCGTTTCCGCCTGCAAACCGTTGTCGTGAATGCACGCCGCGTAATATTCGCCGAGCTTTGCAAGCTGTTTACCCGTCTTGTAATTGCCCGTATTGATGAAATAGGGGGCAATTCTCCCGCTCTTTAAGGTAAATTCGCCAAATTTTAAAACGCCGTTGTCAACCATAAAGCGGATGAATTCTTCTTTGTAGGTATATGCCATGATATTACTCCTTTTTCTTATCTTTGATTTAATTGCAACGTGCCCGTCAGCTCGGAAACGTTTGCGATATTGTGTTTATCGCACCAAGCGTTCAGCCCGTCGATAATCTTGGGCATTGCGTAAGGGTCGGTGAAATTCGCCGTCCCCACCTGAACCGCCGACGCGCCCGCCATTAAAAATTCGATAGCGTCTTCTGCGCAAGTAATACCGCCCATACCGATTACGGGGATTTTGACCGCCTGCGCCGCCTCATACGTCATACGTACGGCAATCGGTTTTACGCCCGCGCCCGATACACCGCCCGTGTTGTTGGCAATAATCGGTTTTCTGCGCTCGATATCAATCGCCATACCCGTCAGCGTATTAATCAGCGAAATTGCGTCTGCACCGCCGCGTTCCGCCGCCTGTGCATTTGCCGCAATACTTTCAACGTTGGGGGAAAGCTTGACAATAAGCGGAGTATCTTTTGCTCCCTTTTTAGCCACACGCGTAACCTCTTCCACCGTTTCGGGCTTGATACCGAACGCCATACCGCCGCTCTTTACGTTGGGACAAGAGATGTTGAGTTCAATCATGTCCACCAAACCGTTCAAGCGCGCGCAGATTTTTTCGTAATCGTCCAAGGTTTTGCCCGCGACGTTTGCAATTACAACCGTACCCGTTGATTTTAACCACTCTAAATCGTTTTCAATAAAGTGGTCCACGCCGGGGTTTTGCAGCCCCACGGCGTTAAGAATCACCCCACGCGATTCTGCAATACGAGGCACGGGGTTACCCAAGCGAGGCTCGTTGGTCAAGCCTTTCGTGGACACGCCGCCGATTTTACCAATATCGTACAGCTCGTTAAATTCACGCCCAAAACCGTACGTACCCGATGCCGCAATAACGGGGTTCTTAAATTGTACTCCACAAAGATTTACGGATAAATTTGCCATAATCCCCCCTTACAAGGTTACGTCGTTTGCATTAAAGACAGGTCCGTCCTTGCAAACGCGCGCACGCTTACCATTCGTCATATCACACACGCACACAAGACACGCGCCGATACCGCAACCCATTCTCTCTTCCAAGGATACGTAGCAAGGCACGTTTTCCTGCTCCGTAAGAGCCTTTAACGCACGGAGCATAGGCGTAGGCCCGCAAGCAAGCACTACGTCGGGGCGATTGCCCTTTGCGAGGTCTGCTGCAAACGCCTGTACTGCGTTCATCTGCGCACCGTAGCTGCCATCGTCTGTTACCGCGATAAATTTTTGCGCTTTTGCAAAATCTTCCACGCCGCAAACCGCGCCCTTGTTACGATAGCCGATATACGCCGCAATTTCTTTCGTTGCCCCATATTCACGCAAGACGGAAATGAGGGGGAACACCCCTACGCCGCCGCCGACAAGGGCAATCTTCTTTTCGTGTTCTTCCACGTAAAAACCGTTACCAAGGGGCATCAGCACGTTCAATTTCGTACCCGTTTCCATAGCCTTAAGCTTTTGCGTGCCCTCGCCCTTGATTTGATAACAAAAAGTAACCTCTCTGCCCTCTACCTTGCAAATGGCAATCGGGCGGCGGAGCAAATGCGTTCCGCCTACGGCGATATTGCCGAACTGTCCGCAACGCACCTTGATATCTTCTTCCAAAGCAAAGGTAACTGCGTGGATATTGTCGGCGATTTTTTCGTTTTTAACGATTGTTCCGATATAATCTTTCATATTATTTTCCCATTTTTCCTATTACGGTGGACAAGTCTTTTTGCATTGCCACGCAAGCCGCGCGCGCCGCGTCGTAATACGTGCCGCCGTTCTTTTTATACGCACACAAAATCCCACGGGAATTGTTTACTACGCCGCCAAGACCGTCTTTGCCAAAGCAGCTTTTGAGCATTTCCGCATTGCCGCCCTGCGCGCCGTAACCAGGGATTAAGAAGAAGGTATGCGGCAATACCTCGCGAAGACGAGCCGCTTCCGTGGGATGGGTTGCACCAACGACCGCGCCTACCGCCGAATAGCCGTATTTGCCGATCGTGCTTTCTCCCCATTTTTCTACCAAGCCGCCCACGTATTCGTACATAGGCATACCATTGTCGAGTACCATATTCTGAATTTCCGCACCCGAGGGGTTGGACGTCTTTACCAAAACGAAAATCCCTTTGTCGTACTTTTCGCATTGTTCTACGAACGGAATGATACCGTCCGAACCAAGATACCCGTTTACCGTTACGTAATCGGACGGAAACGCCTTAATCAAGCCGTCGTTGACCTGCGTTTCCCCCAAGAACGCCTTTGCATAGCAGGACGCCGTCGAGCCGATATCGTTACGCTTTGCGTCCGCAATAACAACCAAGCCCTTTTCCGCTGCATATTGCAAAGTTTCATAATACGCTTTCATGCCCGCTACGCCGTACATTTCATAATAGGCGATTTGCACTTTTACGGACGGAACGATATCGTACACACTGTCGATAATTTTTTTGTTAAATTCCAAAACGCGCGCCGCAACGTCCTCAAACGTCTTTGCGCCCGCGCGCATATCGTCGGGCAGATAGTCAAACAACGTGTCCAAGCCTACGCACGTAGGGTTTTGCATGGCGATAATGCCGTCAATCAATTTATCGGTAATCATAGGTTTTTCTCCTTAGTGTAAATTTACGCTTTGTATTTCACGTCGCCGTTGACAATCGTATATTTGACTACGCCGTCCAGCTGTTCGCCGCCGAACGGGTTGTTCTTTCCCTTGCTGACAAATTTTTCAGGCTCGATTGCCCAGCTTTCGTCCAAATCAGCAATCATAATATCCGCTACGCCGCCCTCTTTGATTTCGCCGCCGTCCAGCCCGAGAATACGAGCAGGCGCACCCGACATTTTGTCCGCGATTTCGTTAAGACTCAGCACGCCTTTCTTATAAAGGTTAGTAATGGCAAATCCGAACGACGTTTCAATGCCGCTAATCCCGAACGCCGCCTGATTATATTCCACGTTTTTATCGTCTGCGTGGTGGGGCGCATGATCGGTAACGATACAATCGAGCGTACCGTCTTTCAGCCCTGCCAAAATCGCCTGTTTGTCGATTTCTTCACGGATAGGCGGATTGACTTTCGTGTTTGTATCGTAGGTCTTAATGATTTCGTCGGTGTAGGAATAATAATGAGGGCAGGTTTCCGCCGTTACTTTTACGCCCGCGCGTTTCGCATCGCGAATCATGCGCACGCCGCTATACGTCGAAACGTGGCAGATATGCACGGGTGTATTCAATTCTTCTGCGAGCGCGATTTCGCGCGCAATAATGACATCTTCCGCCGCTCTGGGAATGCCTTTCAAGCCCGCAATCGTCGCGTTCAAGCCCTCGTGCACCGAGCCGCCGTCCACCAAATCCTTGTCTTCACAATGACACAAACAAATGATATCAAAACCCTTGGCATATTCCATCGCAAGACGCATCATTCTTGCGTTTTTCACGGCTATGCCGTCGTCGGAAATCGCTACCGCGCCAGCCTTTTTCATGCCCGCAATCGCCGCCATTTCTTCCCCTTTCAGCCCTTTCGTAATTGCGCCAATAGGGTGAATTTTGCAAAGATTAACTTCCTTTTCTCTTGCCTTGATATAGGTAACGACTACCTTATTATCCACAACGGGGTTGGTGTTGGGCATACAGCATACCTGCGTAAATCCGCCCTTGACCGCCGCCTTTGCACCGCTTTCGATATCTTCCTTTCTTTCAAAGCCCGGTTCGCGCAAATGCACGTGCATATCGATAAGTCCGGGAAAAACGTGTTTGCCGCTCGCATCAATTTCCTCGCTGCCGTTCGCGGGGATATAGTCGGCAATTTTTACGATTGTATTTCCGTCAATCAAAATATCCTTTTTCTCTACGGAATTTTTTAAAACTACGTTACCGTTTCTGATAATCATTTTCGTTCTCCTTTACGCCTTACGCGCGTCGTTCAACAGGCACAATGTCGCCATACGTACCGCTACGCCCGAAAGAACTTGGTCTTCGATATGGCTGCGCTCATGGTCGATTACGCCGCTGGTGAGTTCCACACCGCGGTTTACAGGACCGGGGTGCAATACGATTGCGTTGGGCTTGGCAAGCGACAAAATCTTTTCGTCCACGCCGTAGTTCGCCGCGTATTCCCCAAGCGAGGGGAAATTGCCGCCCTGCTGTCTTTCCAGCTGAATTCTAAGCCCCATCACAACATCCGCGCCGCTAAGCGCCTCTTCGCGGGATTTGCAAACCTTTGCGCCAAGCTGTTCAATACCCTTAGGGAGCAAAGTTTCGGGGGCGAACATCGCCACTTCCGCACCCATCGTTTTTAAACCAAACAAATTCGATTTTGCCACGCGCGAGTGTTTGATATCGCCAAGAATTGCCACTTTTAATCCCTTAAGCGTTCCAAACGTTTCACGCATCGTCAGCATATCCAACAACGCCTGCGTAGGGTGTTCATTAATGCCGTCCCCTGCGTTAAGCACGCTTGCCTTGACCGTTTTTGCCAAAAGGTAGGGTGCGCCGCCCATATTATGCCGCATAATGATAAAATCGTTTCTTTGTGCGTCCAAGGTTTTGCCCGTATCCACCAAAGTTTCGCCCTTGGCAACGGACGATGCGCCTGCCACGATATTGATGACCGTAGCGCCGAGATATTTTGCCGCCTGTTCAAAGCTGGTGCGCGTTCTGGTACTATTCTCGTAAAAGAGAATGGTAGCCGTTTTTCCATCCAAATAGGACATTTTCTTTTCACCGTTTTTAATGCGGTTTTTAAATTCGTGCGCCAAATCAAGAATTTCGGTAATCTCAGACGCAGACACGTCGATAAGCCCCAACAAGTCTTTCCTTTGTAACATAAGTTCTCCTTTTGCTTGACCTTAAAAAAATCGTCTTGAACGAAACCGCCCAAGACGCCTAAATTGTTTCGTTTTACCACCGATTATTATAACACTTTTTTTTTACGTTGTAAAGGGTTCGGACAGGATTTTACCAACTTTTTCAACCCTCCGAACCCTTTTTGTTAATTTTTTTTAAAAATTAATAAATTTTTACCAGCTTAAATTGCAATTTGTCGCAAGAGGCAAGAATATACTCAATCCCACGCTTTTCCGTTTTTAACGGAAAATATGCTGCGCCGTGGATATGCCCAAACACCGCTTTGTCCACTCCGTTCTCTTCAAACAGCTCGGTAAACAACGTGTCCTCGTTTTTTAAACTGAACGGCGGATAGTGTATCATCGCAATCAATTTATCTCCCTCCTGTTTCAAACGCGCACCGTCTGCAAAAGCTAGACGAAACCGCTCCGCCTCTCGTTTATACAATTTTTCGTCCTGCTCGGTGTAGTCGCTGCTGCCAGGGCACGTCCACCCGCGCGAGCCGACAATGACGGCATTCCCAATACGTACCCCGTCCGTCTGCAAAAACACAAAACTATCGTCGGGGGCATTGTCGCGCAGCTTGGTTATCCCGTTCCACCAATAATCGTGATTGCCGCGGATAAAGACTTTTTTCCCAGGCAGGGGCGCAAGAGCTTGCAAGTCGACAAGAGCGTCGGAAAGTTTCATCGCCCAGCTGATATCCCCGGAAATGAGCACGACGTCGTCGGGTTGCACCTTTTCCAGCCAATCCCGTTTAATTTTTTCAAAATGCCCTTGCCAGTTTCCGCCGAAAACATCCATCGGTTTGTCCGCGGTGGCAGAGAGGTGCAAATCGCTGATTGCATAGATATTCATAACTTTATTATAGCAGTTTTTCAAAAAAAAAGCAAGGCTTTTACACCCTGCTTTTTCTTGAACAATTTAATTGTTACATTTGTTACAATGGCTAGGTTTTCCCTGCGGATACAAAGGCAATTCAAAGAACCCTGCGCAAACTTCCTGCGAATATTCCTGCGCAGGGGGCAACGCGCAATACCCGTAACTAGGCACAAGAATTTCCACGGGCATCGCTACCTTTAAAATCAGCGTAGAACAAAGGCTGACGATAAAGCCCTGCGTCGTCGCATCGTACGTCCCATCGGGCGCAACTACGCTGACTACCGCGCGGATGCTAAAGGGAATAATCGACGGAGAGGGTACGTACAACAATACGTCGATGGGCATCGTTACCACCGCCGTAGCGCTGCCGTCCGCGCCCGTAGCGTCGGTGTAAAGGACTTCTAAGGGAATGGACACACTTGCCTGCACGCGCGCACAAGGTCTATCCGCTTGGCGTTCGACCGTCAAGTTCGAAACGGTAGCCTCGCTCGTTACAGAGCGCGCGGAAACGAACGTTAAAGGATATGTAGGATTTTCGGGAGTTAAGTCGGTGAGCGTCAGCGTGTAATTTTCCATTTGACCTTGCTTGATTGCCGCGTCAAAGATTTTCTCCGCCTGAATACACACCTTTTCCGTTAAACCGTTTATAGGATTGCCCGTGATCGCGCCGGGGCATCTATCCGATTGAAAGTTGGAATAAAAAGACATGGTATACCTCCTGCTGCGAAACAAAAAACGCCGTTTTTTTGCGACGGTTTTGCTCGCTTACGTTTAGATTACTATTATATTTTATTCCACAGCCCGCGCAAGTGTTCATATCCGTACGCGCATACCGATATAAAATACGTCCGTTCCGTTTTTTTGCAGATACTTTTCTCTGCTGCCGCAAAGCAGAGCTTTGGTATCCCCCGCCTGTACGGTATATCCGTTTCCGCTACTAGGCGGAATACGCAAAAGCTGCCCTGCAAAGGGCTGTTCCGTCAAGCCGTTTTCCTTGATTAGCAACCACGGCGACACCGAAAAGGCAGCGGCGATTTCTTCCAAGGTTTGCCCCTGTTTTACTCTATAAAATTTTACATATTTTATCGTTAACATCGCTATCAATATATGCGCCGCGGCGGCGTAAAATACCCTTTCTTCCCGTTCTATTTTATCCACACGGTTCGTACAATAACATTATGAAAAACAAAATTATCGTCAGCGCCTCGATTGTTACGGGGCTGTCCGTAGCCGAACGTTTCCTCGGCTTTTTATACCGTATCGTTTTATCCCGTCTGTTGGGTGCGGAGGGCTTGGGCTTGTACCAAATCGCTCTATCCTTATTCGGGCTGTTTGCCGTCGTGGGCTCGGGCGGTATCCCTATCACCGTATCCCGTATGATTTCTAAAAGCAAAGCAGAACACGACCTTTCGGGTGAACACCGCGCCGTCGGTGCAGGGATTGTCGCTTGCCTGCTCCTCACCCTGCCTTTTTGCCTGATTTTGGGTTTGTTTGGGGGCAAGTTTTCCTTTCTATTTTCGGACGGGCGCGCCTTTAACGTCTTTCGAATTTTACTACTCGGTTTGGCGTTTTCGTCCGTCTACGCCGTCATTCGCGGTCATTTTTGGGGAAACAAGGAATTTCTCGTTCCGTCCATCTTGGAAATTGCCGAAGAAAGCGTTATGGTAATCGCGGGGGTTTTGCTGCTTAAAAACGTTACGTCCCCCCTCGCAGGAGCGAAAAAGGCAGCATGGGCGGTCGTCGTATCCTATCTGTTTTCCTTTACGGCATCCTTGCTTTGTTTCCTTTTCAAGGGCGGAAAAATCCGCAGTCCGAAAGGCACGTTACACCCTCTGTTCTCTTCTGCAGTGCCCATTACGTCGGTACGTGCAAGCGGTTCACTGGTCAATTCCGCGGTAGCGATACTGCTGCCCGTAATGCTGATACGCGCAGGAGCGGACCACTCGACGGCAATGAAACTCTTCGGCATTGTTTCGGGTATGGTTTTGCCCGTCTTGTTTATTCCCTCCACCGTTATTGGCTCGATTGCACTCGTGTTAGTGCCCGAGCTTTCCGAGGATTATTACCGAGGCAATACCGAGCGCTTGCAAATAAATCTAGAACGGGGCTTTCGCTTTTCATTGCTCGTTGCCTGTACGCTGATCCCCTTTTTCTATGCGTTGGGGTGCGACGTTGGGCGGTTGGCATTTTCCAACCCGACTGCGGGCAAAATGATACAAAAAAGCTGCCTAATCTTGCTACCTATGAGTCTGACCATGATTTCAACCTCTATGCTCAATGCCATGGGTTTTGAAAAGCAGTCCTTTTTCTTCTTCTTTTTCGGTTCGGCGGCACTGTTACTTTGCATTTTGCTTTTGCCAAACCTTTGCGGCGCGTACGCCTATCTCATAGGGCTGGGCTTAAACTTTACCGTAACGGCGGCGTGCAATCTCTTTTTCTTGCACAAAAAAGGTTTTCTTTTCCCAAAAAGCAGGGGGCACGTCCGCGATTACGCCCTGTTTATCCCCCTTTTCGCCATTCTGCCATTCTCCGCACTCGGAAAAGTATGCAATCACCTTTTTAAGCTCTTTTTCGGTGAGCTATTCGCCGTAATTGCCTCGGCAGCGGTATTGAGCCTTGCAACATTTTTGCTCTATCTCACCCTCGGCTATATCCCCGTTCACAAACTCCGCTTACTCCGCAAAGTAAAAACCAGAAAAAAAGCAAATTGACCTATTTGCGACACTTTTTCCCCTTTTTTGCCCCCATTTTAGCTATTTTTATCAAAAAAATTTCCCTGCACCCTTGACAATTACACTTAGAAATAGTACAATAAAAGGGTAAATAAATTGTAAGGAGATTTTTATGGGCTATAAAACCAGAGATTGGCGTAATTCCATGCGCGTTACGCTCGATTACAACAACATGACCGAAAAATTTTTGGGCGATAAGGGGTTTAGCGATAAACAACTGTCCTCCTATGCGTCCAAGGCAAACGCGGCGTTTAAATACGTAAAGGAAAACCGCGGCAAGGACGAATTATATATGGGTTGGACGGAGCTCCCCTACAACCAAAAGGAAATCGTTGCGGACATTTTGAAAACGGCAAAAGACGTTCGTCGTAAATTCCAGTATTTCGTAGTGCTGGGTATCGGCGGCAGCGCACTTGGCCCGATTATGGCGTTTAACGCGTTGTGCCATTTGCATTATAACGACCTGCCAAAATCCAAGCGGAAAGGTCCTAAATTCTACGTTGAGGACAACGTAGACCCCGTGCGTATGCGCGATTTGTTGGACGTAATCGAACCGGAAAAGACCTGCTTTAACGTCATTTCCAAATCGGGCGCGACTAGCGAAACCATGACGCAGTACCTTATCATTCTCGACCTGTTAACCAAGGCGGGTGTAAACGTAAAAGACAACGTCATCTTCACGACGGACGAAAAGAAAGGAAATTTGAAAAAGATTTCCGACGAAAACGGCGGCATTAAGAGCTACGTTCTACCCGACGGCGTTGGCGGCAGATTTTCGCAGCTTTGCCCCGTAGGTTTGCTCCCTGCGGCGGTGCTTGGAATTGATATCGTCGGCTTGCTTGCAGGCGCAGCGTATATGGATAGCATCTGTAACAAACCCAGCATGCGCAACAACCCCGCGTTGATGAGCGCGGTATTGCAGGTTGCGGCAATGGATCAGGGCAAAAACGTCGGTGTTATGATGCCCTATTCGGATAACTTGAAATTCCTCGCCGACTGGTATTGCCAGCTGTGGGCAGAATCCCTCGGCAAAAACGTTACCTTAGACGGCAGCCCCTGCAACTACGGGCAGACCCCCGTTAAGGCACTCGGTGCAACCGACCAGCACTCGCAGGTACAGTTGTACACCGAAGGTCCTTTCGACAAAGTGGTAACTTTCCTGTCCCTGAAAAAGTACGGCTGTGAAATGCCTATCCCCCACGGCTGTGAAAATATCCCCGACGTGGCGTTCCTCGGCGGGCATACCATGCAGGAGCTCATTCAAGCGGAAAACGCGGCGACGGCGTACGCTCTTACCAAAGCAGGCAGAATGAATTACACACTGTGGATTCCCGAGCTCAACGCATTCACACTTGGACAGCTTTTGTTCCTGTTTGAATTGCAGACGGCATACGCAGGCGCAATGCTGAATATCGATACCTTTAATCAACCCGGCGTTGAAGAGGGCAAGAAAGCGACGTTTGCTCTGCTTGGCAAAGCAGGCTATGCAGCGAAAAAGGAAGAACTTGACAGCTTGCCGGCAAAAGACCCCAAGTGCATCATCTAATTTTTAAACGACAGGAAATCCCCCGACGCGGCACACCCCGTTTCGGGGGAATTTTTTGCATAGTATATTCCGTACAAAAACGGGTAATACTTATTCTGTAAGCGGAACGAAAAACACGTCTTTTACATATACTGTGGTAAGGGATTATTCCGTTTACAAAAGAGGTATAAAGTATGCTGAACGTAAAACGCGGTGAATTATATTATGCAGACCTTTCCCCCGTCGTCGGGAGCGAACAAGGCGGTATCCGTCCCGTACTCGTTGTGCAAAACGATATCGGTAACAAATACTCCCCCACGGTGATTGCCGCCGCTGTTACCAGTAAAATCAATAAAGCAAAGCTCCCCACCCACATTGAATTGCCGTCTGCATACGGGCTAGCGAAAGACAGTGTAATTTTATTAGAGCAAATCCGCACCTTGGATAAACGGCGGCTAAAAGAACGAATCGGGGAATTGCCCCCCGCCACCATGGTACGGGTAAACCGCGCCATTTTAATCAGTTTGGGCTTTCCCGTCAATTAAATAGAAATTTTGACAAGATACGCCAAGCTCCGCGAAGAAATTTTCCGTATAATAATGGAAATTATTTTCGCGGAGTTTTTTATGCAACGGAATAGTATCGACTTTTCAAAATGCACGGTTTACGCGCTGCTTGCCGCGGCAAGCCTGTTTTTGTATTTTATCGGGGAGAACGGCGAGCCCTTACCCTTAGCCCTCGCCTACGGCATGGCAAG
>JBGVQH010000209.1:0-5521 GCA_045127475.1 Candidatus Scatosoma sp. | reverse complement strand
TACACCAGTCCCAAATAAGCTCCGCATTCTCTTCGTTGATTTCAATTTCACAGTTGAAAAATTCTTTCAGCTCCACCTGCGACCAATGGTACAAGGGGTTTCCAAACGCCGTACCCAAAACGGTGCAATAGGCGATAAATTTTTCCTTATTGCTCTTGTTGCCCGTGATATATTCCTCGTTCACACCGTAGTTGCGCATCAAACGCCACTTGTAATGATCACCCGCAAGCCAAACCTCGTACACGTCGTTAAAGGTTTCGTTTGCTAAAATCTGTTTTTCGGGCAAATGACAATGATAATCGAAGATAGGCATGTCCTTTGCATAGCCAAAATACAATTTTTCCGCCGTTTTGTTAGTCAATAAAAAATTGTCTTTGATATACGTACTCATAGTTTTTCTCCATTTTATTTTTTCTTTTCTTTCTTTTTGCCTTTTTCGGGGACATTTTGCACATAGTCAAAATACAGCTGGTTCACTGCGTCGCAATAGCGCTGGGCAATTTGGTATCTGTCCAACCCCTCCTTAACCATATCTTGCACATACAACGGCTTGCCGATAACCATAATCCGCTTTTTTATGCTGTAATATACAGGATATACGGGTACGTCCTCGCCCTTTTGACGGTAATATTTTTCTGCCAACATAACGAACCCAGGGAAAAATTCCGTCAATACGTCCTTATACCCCTCGTTGGAGTTTTCGGGATAGACCATAACGGACATATTCGCGTCCAATACCTTTACACTGTTACGCAAGGTCGTTGCAAAACGTCCGTCCTGATAGGTGCCCATAAAGCGCATTCCCCTGTAAATACGAAGGGAGAAAATCGCCTCGAAACTCGCCTTAAAGGACGTGCCAAACCCCGGTTTTCTACCATATTTTTTAATGTACAAAATATCGCGAAGGTACGCTCTTCTACTAAAATAATTGCCAAGCATTTCGTGTGCGCCCCACTTCACCGTGAATTTCGGATATCGAACGTCTAACGCAGGAGGTCCGTTTTTCCCCGAATGATTGACGACAACAATACTTTTATCTTCAATTTCCCCCGCTAAATTTATAATTTGCGGCTTTTTATAGCGCAATTTCAAAAAACAACGTACAATGTTAAAAATCGGTTTTTTACGACTGGGAACCTTAAATTCTTTTTCTTTTTTCTTTTTTGCTTTCATCTGTGTTTCCGCTTTTATCTCCGACATAATGTCGCTCCTTCGGATTTTTTCATACTTTTTATTATACTATATTTTTTCACGCTTGTAAAGTAAAATGCGGAAAAATATCCGCATTACACAAGAAAAGCGACTGTTCAAGCCGCTTTTCGTTTTTTTCTTATTTTTTAAGGGAATCAAAGGTAACTTCTTTGCCGTAGAAATATACCGCTATCGTACCCGGGCCTGCAGATGCGCCGATAATCGGCCCGATATATCCCGTTTCAATCGTAATCTCTTCCCCCGCAAGCGCGTCTGCAACCAAGCCTTTCAGCGTTTCTGCATCGTTTTCGCAATCAGCGTGCACAACGAAAACTTTCTGATAGGGCACGCGAACGTATTCTTCTTTTACGCGCTCCGCAACACGTTTTAAAGAGGTCATTCTGCCCTTTACCTTTTCAATCGCTGCATTGTTACCGTTTACGTCCGAAATCAAAATAGGTTTTACGCTTAAAAGACCGCCGAAGAACGCGCTTGCCGCACTTACTCTGCCCGCTCTTTTCAAGTACGCCAAGCTTTCGGGCGTACATTCCTGATTGACCGTCAGCTTATTTTCTTCCAACCAAGCCGCCGTTTCCTCAATCGTTTTCCCCTCGGCGCGAAGCTCTGCTGCACGAATACAAAGAATACCCAAACCGTAACAGGAAGACAAGCTGTCTATGCAAATAATCTTACTGTCGGGATATTTTGCAAGCAACTCATCGCGTACCGTATAGCTAGCTTTCACCGAGTTCGACAGTGCCGACGAACAGGAAATAGACAAAATATCGTACCCGTCCGCAATATATTTTTCAAAGTTTTCACGATACTGCGAAGCGTTTACCTGCGAGGTAATCATACGCTTGCCCGCACGCATTTCCGCATAGAAATCCTTGAAAGAGAGTTCTTTCCATTCCAAATCCGCAGCCAAATCCTTGCCGTCGTAGGAAAAATGCATCGGGATATAATCGATATTGTATTTTTCGCGAAGCTCCTTGCTAAGGTCGCAGCAGGAATCGCTGACGATTACGTATTTTTTCATAATGTTTACTCCTAATAATTCTAATTTATTCAACGATTAACAGGAAATCGTACACGTCCTGTCCCCCGTCTATTTCATAAAGTTCCACCGCGGGATAATGCTCTAAGGCGTACGCGCGGAAAATCTCTTTTTCCTCTTCCGTTACGCCCTTGCCATAGGAAACGAGGAAATATTCCTTTTCCCCTACCTGCATTTTCTCCGTCAAAGCACACAGCGCCTCCGTCTTGTTCGGCATACATACCAACATCGTCTTGTCGGTAAAGCCCATATACTCGTCCTTGCGTACCTTTACGCCGTTCAACACGGTATCACGCACGGATTTTGCAACCATGCCCGTCTGCGTACCTTGCATACTTTCCAAAAGCAGCGCCGCAATTTCATCCGCATCGTCCGCCTCGTAATCCAGCATAGAAAGCGCGGAATAGCCCTGCCCGATATTTTTTGTTTCGATTACGCGGATTTCTGAATCCGTATAGATTTTCGCCGCCTGATTTGCCGCCAAAATCACGTTGCCGTTGTTGGGCAAAACAAATACGTAATCGGCGTTGACTTCGTCGAACGCCTGCACAAAATCCTCAGAAGAGGGATTATTCGTCTGCCCGCCGTAAATGACGTAATCTGCCCCCATATCCAAGAACGTCTTTTTCAAACCTTCGCCCGTCGCCACCGTTACCAAAGCAAACTTTCTGCGCGCACGTTTGGGTTTTTTGAACCCCGTCTTTTGCTGTACAGGCTTTTCTTCCTTAACCGTTTCGTTGTGCTGCAAGGTCATATTTTCAATCTTAATCGTCAAAAACTCGCCGTATTCTTGGCAATGTTTCATCACCACCCACGGAGTAAGCGTATGTACGTGGATTTTGATAATCGTGCCCGTCTGGAACGCAACGACCGAATCCCCCACCGTTTCCAAAAATGCCTTTAACCCCTCTAAATCAAAATTGTATACGTTCGTTTTGCTCGTTTGCAGCTGCAATAAAAACTCCGTACAATATCCGTAGATCATCTCGGAATTCTCGTTAAATTTAGAAAGGTCAACCGTCTTTTTAGCGCTACTTTCTGCCACCGAAAGCTCATTTTCGAGTTCTTCCCCACCGAGTGCACGACAGAACCCTTCCGTGATATAAACAAGCCCTGCGCCGCCGCTGTCGATGACCCCTGCCTCTTTTAAAACCGCCAACAAATCGGGGGTTTTCTCCAAGGATTTTTTCATTTCATACAGATAACCACTAAAAAATTCTTGCACCGTTGTATCGGCGTGGCGTTTTTCACACGCGTTTTCCACTGCCTCGCGCGCAACAGTCAAAATCGTACCCTCGACAGGGTGCGCCACCGCACCGTATGCACATTTTACGCCCGATTTTAACGCGCTGGTAAATTGACGCAAATCCGCAGTTTCCAAGCCAGCCAAGCCCTCTGCCAACCCGTAAAAAAGCTGGGATAAGATTACGCCCGAGTTTCCCCTTGCGCCAAGGAGCATACCCTGCGACATGGCCTGCGCTTTTTCCGCCAACGTTTCCCCCGTGCAGGCTTGCAGCTGATCCAAGCCGCCCTGCAAAGTAAGATACATATTTTCACCCGTATCGCCATCGGGAATCGGGAATACGTTTAAATCGTTGACTTCTTGCAAATTGGCGCGCAAATTCGCTACGCCTCCCAAAATCATCTTTTTAAACAATTCGCCGTCGATCGTTTTTCTTTCGTTCAACACCGCCAAGTTTCTCTCCTTTTCATGGAACGTTTTTTCACGCAGTAATTGTAACATATTTTTATGACATTTTCAAGCGTTTTATATACCTTAACGGAAAAATCTTTTTTTGCAAAAAAACAACGTACACTTTGGTTGGGCGATATATCGATAGAATCCGCCGAAACGTTAACCGCGCCCGTGATATCAATGATTATACCGAAGAATTGTCCGTAGAAATCGATACATACCAAGAAAAGGATTATACAGGCGTGGATAACACCATTGCGCGTATGGGTTTGAGCCCTTGTGAAAATGAAGTCTTAAATTGCTATATGGCAGGTCTGGGCGGCGTTGAAATTGCAGAAATGTTGGACGTTGACCGCGTGACTGTCTGGCGCAGAAGACAACGCGTACAGGTAAAATACAAAGCGTTGTTTCATTTATTTTAAACTTTTTCCCAAAAATGTGAGCCAAAAACCTTTTTTGCGTGCACTTTAAGGGTAGAGACAAAATTTATATAAAATTTTTCCGCCAAAAGCGGACCATTTGCCATTAAAGCGTTCAATTTAATAGTAGAGACAAATTTTATATGAGGAATTTCGCTTTAAAGCGGACCAAACACTATTTTTTTGTACCTTTTAATAGTAGAAACAAAAAAATATCCGTCAAAAGCGGACCAAATGACGTTTTTTTGTATGTATTAGGGGTAGAGAACAAATTTATCATAAAGCTTGTTGGTATATTAGAAAGGCAGACAAGCCAAAAAAAGGAGGAATATGACCAATCAACTACTTCAATCCAATTTAAGCGATTACATCATTCAGCTGGCACAAAAGCCAAACGCAAAAGAACACATTGAACTTTTGCTGCACACTCTTTTTGAGAACGCTCAAAAAGAAAGACAATTGGAAGAGCGCAGAGAAAAAAGCGCGTCTTCTCTTTTAGTATTTACCACAAAGGAGTTAGCAAAAATGCCACAAAAATACAGAAAACAAATTGAAATCGGCAAAATCAAAGCCCACGTAACCCGTCGCCCGAACGGCTTATACGAAATCCGCTGTCAAATCAACAAAGTTCGTATCAACGCCTCATCCATGAACCTAGAAGAATGTAAAAAACGCTTTTTTGAAAAATTGTCTAGCTCGTTTATCCAAATTGATCTGCGCGCAGAGCGCAAAAACAGGCGAAATCATCTCACGCAACTCATTCCGTATATGGAACAATGGCTTGAAGTTGTGAAAAAGCCGTTCGTCAAAGAAACCACCTACGTGGATTACGTGCGAACGGCAAAAACATACATATTTCCAGCGTTCAAAAACCAATATATCGAGCATATTCGCGCCCTTGATCTGCAAAGTTTCATCAGCAAAATATGTGATAGCGGCAGAAACCGAACGGCGAAAAAGGCGTATCAGCTTCTTTCCACCCTATTCGATTACGCGGTCGCAGACGGAATTATCACCTTAAACCCGATCGCGAAAGTAAAACTCGCTCGCTATGAGCAGGAACACGGCGTTCCGCTTACCGTAGAAGAAGAAAATACGCTGATACAAACGATGCAAGAAAACCCCACCGTCTATCATCAGGCATACGCATTTATTCTT
>JBGVQH010000208.1:0-9468 GCA_045127475.1 Candidatus Scatosoma sp. | reverse complement strand
ATCTATGTAACCCAAAAAATGTCCGCGTGGTCAATGTTCAACGGCAATCACATGGATTTGCTTTCGGCGATTGCAGTGGCGGCGTATTCGTATATGGCGTTAATTCCGATTATCCAAAAGCCGATTATGCGTTTGCTTGTTCCCAAAAAGGAACGTACAATCAAGATGAAACCGCTCCGTACGGTCAGCAAAGTGGAAAAGATTATTTTCCCGATTTTGGTTACGCTTGTGGTTGGTATTTTGTTGCCTGACGCAGTGCCTTTGCTTGGTATGTTGATGCTGGGCAACTTGCTGAAAGAATGTGGTGTATGCGACAGATTGTCCTCACAGGCGCAGAATGGTTTGATGAATACGGTTACCATTTTCTTGGGTGTCTCCGTTGGTTGTAAAGCATACGGCGCGACGTTCTTGCAGCTTAGTACGCTGGGTATTATCGGGCTCGGTTTGGTTGCCTTCTCGTGTGGTACGATTGGTGGCTTGCTGGTCGCAAGACTTATGTGCAAGCTTTCGGGTGGTAAAATTAATCCCTTGATTGGTAGTGCGGGGGTTTCCGCCGTACCCATGGCGGCGCGCATTTCCGAAGACGTTGGGCGCGAAGAAGACCCTAGCAACCATTTGCTGATGCACGCGATGGGACCTAACGTAGCGGGTGTTATTGGCTCGGCGATTGCAGCAGGTTTCTTGCTTGCAATTATTTAACCTATGAGGTAAAAATATGGATATTAAATTTGAGAATAGAAAAGTAATGCTTACCGAAACGATTTTGCGCGACGCGCATCAATCGCAGGCGGCTACACGTATGAAAATTGAAGAAATGCTCCCCGTTTTAGAACAGCTTGACGAAATCGGCTATTATTCGATTGAGGCGTGGGGCGGCGCAACGTTTGATAGTTGTCTTCGATTCTTAAACGAAGACCCTTGGGAACGTTTAAGAACGTTAAAAGCACATTTAAAAACGCCTATTCAGATGCTATTGCGTGGTCAAAACTTGCTTGGTTATCGTCATTATGCGGACGACGTGGTAGAAAAATTCGTTGCAAAATCGGTTGAAAACGGTGTTGGTGTTATTCGTGTATTTGATGCCTTGAACGACCCCAGAAACCTTGAAGTTTCCATGAAAGCTATCAAAAAATATGGTGGTATTTGCGAGGCAACAATTTGTTATACTAGCGCAGTTGTTGACGGTAAAGAAGTTTTTACGGACGAATATTTTGTCGACCTTGCAAAGCAGCTTGAAGAACGCGGGGCGGACAATATCTGTTTAAAGGATATGGCAAACCTGCTCCTGCCGTTCCGTGCGTATACCTTAGTTAGTGCGTTAAAGAAAGCTTTAAAACCTACCACAAAATTGCACCTGCATACCCATAATACGACGGGTACGGGCGATATGATGTATTTGATGGCGATTTTGGCGGGCGTAGATATTGTCGATACGGCGTTGTCGCCGCTTGGTAACGGTACCTCCCAGCCTGCTACAGAACCTTTGGTTGCAACCCTTAAAGGTACGCCGTATGATACGGGTATTGACATCAATAAACTTTTGCCGATTGTAAAACACTTTAAAACGGTTGAAAAACGTCTTAAAGACGATAAAATCCTTAACGAAAAATCTAAAGGAATCGACGTTAATACGCTTTTGTATCAAGTTCCCGGTGGGATGCTTTCTAACCTTATCAATCAGCTTGAAAAAGCGGGGAAAGCGGATAAGTTGATGGAATGTCTTGCGGAAGTTCCCAATGTCAGAAAGGATTGCGGTTATCCGCCTCTTGTTACGCCCTCGTCGCAGATTGTCGGCACGCAAGCGGTTATGAACGTCGTTATGAACCAACGCTATAAAATGGTTACCAAGGAAACGAAAGATTTGTTTGCTGGAAAATACGGCAGCTTGCCGATGCCTTTAAACGAAGAAGTTGCTGCGAAAGTCTTAAGCGGCGCGGAACGTATCACTTGCAGACCTGCTGATTTGTTGCAGCCTGAATATGAAGAAATTAAAAAGAAAGTAATCGAGTTGGGATATTACGAAAAGGAAGAGGATGTACTCTCCTATGCAGTATTTGAACAGGTTGCTGAAAACTTCTTCAAATGGCGCGAGGCGCAGAAAAACGGTGTAGACAGAGATTTGGCAAAAACTAACGTTTATCCCGTTTGATAAACAATAATTGTGAAACATATATTGTGAAACATGATTACGCAACCGAGTTTATCGGTTGCGTAATTTTAAACGCTAAAGTGAACTTTAAAAAATGCAAATATGTACATTCGTGAAACAATAAATGTGAAACAAAATATTTTGTGTATAATAGCGGGGGAATGGTTTACCTTAAAAAACGGGGTATAGGCGGTAAAAAATGAAGAAAGTATGTGTTATCGGTGGAGGCGCTGCGGGGCTCATGGCTGCATACGCTGCTGCGGAAAAAGGGCATCAGGTTACACTGTTTGAAAAAAACGAAAAGCTAGGAAAGAAAATATACATCACGGGAAAAGGGCGTTGCAACTTCACAAACGATGTTCCTGTGGAAGATTTTTTACAAAACGTGGTACGCGGTAAAAAGTTTTTAACGGGTGCAATTTACGCATTTTCTCCACAAAAAACAATAGAAATGATGGAAAACTATGGTTTATCTGTCAAAATTGAGCGCGGAAATCGTGCGTTTCCTGCGTCTGATCATGCCAGCGATATAACCAAAACTCTGGAAAAAGCTTGCAAATCGGCTGGGGTAGTTATTCGTTTAAATGAAAAAGTAGAAAATATCATAACTACTATGTCAGATATAATACCTATGTCTGACATAGTTGACTGTACTGTGCCTGACGTAGGTATTATGCCACGCGTAGTAAAATTAAAAACGGAAAAATTTGAATATGATTGCGATGAGGTGATTGTTGCGACGGGCGGTATCAGTTATCCATCGACGGGTTCAACAGGGGACGGATACGTTTTTGCACAGAATTGCGGGCATAAAATCACCGATTTAAAAACAGGGCTTTGCGGCTTAAATTTACAAGGTTCTTCGCATACATCTTTGCAGGGGTTGGCGTTAAAAAACGTTACTTTTACTGTTAAAAACGGCAATAAAACGATATACGAAGAATTTGGAGAGATGTTATTTACGCATTTTGGAGTATCTGGACCGATTGTGTTGTCTGCTTCATCCGTAATCAATCGTTTGCCCCTTGAAAAACTGACGGCGACGGTGGATTTAAAACCTGCGCTTGACGAACAAACGTTGGATAAACGACTTTTGCGCGATTTTGAAAAGTATAAAAACAAGCAAATTCTCAATGCTTTCGCGGAATTATTACCTCAAAAACTGATATCGGCGGTCTTATCTGCGGCGTCCGTATCGGCGACAAAAGCGGTCAACGCCATAACCAAAGAAGAACGCGCTCGTCTTATAAAAGTATTAAAGGCTTTTCCTTTAAAAATCCGCAGTTTGCGCGGTTTTGAAGAGGCAATTATTACTTCGGGCGGGGTAGAGCTTTCTGAAATCAATCCCAAAACCATGGAAAGTAAGAAAGTAAAAGGATTGCGCTTTTGCGGCGAGGTGCTGGACGTAGATGCGTTTACGGGCGGTTTTAATATGCAAATCGCTTTTGCGACGGGCTATGCAGCGGGGAAAAGTATTGAATAACTGTAAAATCAGGGGTAAAATGCCTCCAAGAGTAACTTTTCCGCATAAAAAGCTTGACGAAAGTGCATTTTTTTCGTATAATAATATGAGAAAAAAATGAAAATATATCCATTGGATATAAAACGGAGAAACTATGACGGTAATTCGCGGTGCAACAACGATTGCGCAGGACGACAAAACGGAAATTTCCACGTCGGTAAAAGAACTTTTGGATGAAGTTTTTTCCGCAAACAACCTGCAAAAGGAAGAAGTAAAATGTTTTATTTTTTCCTTGACAACGGATATACATTCCTATCATCCCGCTAAGGCGGCAAGAGAGTGTGGGTACGATTTTGCGCCACTGTTTGCGGCGATTGAGCCAGAAATTAACGGGGGATTAAAACTGTGTATTCGGCTTATGCTGCTCACCGAGCTTTCGGATGCTCGCAAACCCAAACATGTATACCAAAAGGGGGCAAAAATTTTGCGTAAAGACATTTCTGAAAATATCAATATTGCGTTAGACGGACCTGCGGGCAGCGGCAAGAGCACGGTGGCAAAGGTTTTGGCAAAAGATTATAATATTTTGTACTTAGATACGGGTGCTATGTACCGTGCTTGCGGCTTAAAAGCTTTGCGTTTAGGTATTAATACGAAAGACGCCCAAGCTGTTGAAAATATGCTGCCTACGCTCAACGTAAAGGTGGAATATAAAGACGGAAAGCAACATACGATACTTGATGGGGAAGACGTTTCTTTGGCAATTCGCGAAAATGCGGTTTCTATGGCGGCGTCTAACGTTTCTGCACACCCTGCCGTGCGCATCAAAATGGTGGAGATGCAACGGGAAATTGCGAACAATATGTCCTGTGTTTTGGATGGGCGGGATATTGGTTCAACCGTGCTGCCAAATGCGAAATTTAAGTTTTTTATTACCGCGGAAAGTAAGGTGCGGGCAACCCGTCGTTTTAATGAACTGCAAGCGCGCGGCGAGATGGTGGAGTTTGAGAAACTTCACGAAGAAATTAAGGCGCGCGACAAACAGGACAGCGAGCGTGAGTTTTCGCCGTTGACTTGCGCGGAAGATGCGATTGTTGTCGATACGTCCGCAATGAATATTGACGAAGTTGTGGCTACGATTAAAGGGTACATTCAATCGAGAATTTGAGGGCGCTATCGTTTTAGGGGTTTTTATGGAAGAAATGCAGAAAAATCGGGAGCAAGTAAAATGCAGGAAAAACCGATAAAAAAGAAGAAAAAAAAGGAAAAAAGCCTTACTGTAAAAGCAAATAAAAAAGGGCGACATATCAGCGTTAAAATGAATATTTTGCGCGTTTTGTTGATACCGCTTTCGCGCGTGTTCAGGCCATTCCGTTATTATGGTAATAAAAAAGTGAAGGATGGGGCGTACGTCTACGTTTGTAATCATTATTCGATTTTTGATTGTATTTATCCTGCGTGGACGACGTGGGAAATTATGCATTTTATTGCAAAGCGCGAAAATTTTGAAACGCCCGTTATTGGTACTTTGGCGCGCAGTGTAAGAGCAATTTGTGCCAACCGCGACGGCAATGACGTTCGCGCGATTTTAGACAGTATGAAGTGTTTAAAAAACGGGGAAAAGATTTGTATATTCCCCGAGGGCACGAGAAATAAAACGGACGAAGAAATGTTGCCTTTTCATCACGGGGCGGCAATGTTGTCCATTAAGACGAAATCGCCGATTATCCCGATGATGATTTATAAGCGTCCTCGTTGGTTTAGGATGACGCACGTTTTGATAGGCGAGCCTATGGAATTTAGCGAATATTACGGCAAAAAAATATCGGAAGAGGAAATGGCTGCCGCGGACGAGCGGCTGCGCGATCATATGTTGAGTATGCGCAAGCAACACGCGGAATTTCTTGCAAACAAAAAGAAAAAGAAGGCGAAATAATGGAATTTGTTATAGCGAAAAACGGCGGCTTTTGCCATGGGGTAAAGCGAGCCGTAGATACTGCGCTATCCATTGAGGCGGAAAACACCTATATTTTTGGTGAAATTATTCACAATGCAATGGTGGTGCAGGAGATTGCAAAGCGGGGAATTAAAACGGTCGAGAAGTTAGAGGACGTGCCTAAAGGTGCTACGTTAATTATTCGATCACACGGTGTTGGGAAACAGATCTACGAGAATTGTGCCGAGTGTAATATCAAGATTGTCGATTGCACTTGTGAATTCGTTCGTCGCACGCAAAAGATTGTGCGCGAGGAATACGAGAAAGGAAAGACAATTGTGATCGTTGGGGAAAAGACGCATCCAGAGGTAGTAGGGCTGAATGGTTGGTGTAACGACGAGGCGTATATTTTTTCCACGGAGGACGAAGATTTTTCGATTTTACCCGAAAAAGAGTGCTGTGTAGTGGCGCAAACGACTTATTCACAGGAAAAATTTGAAAAAATTATAAAAAATCTTAATAATATCCGTAGAAAAACAGTTGAAGTTTTTAAAACAATTTGCTATACTACTATAGGACGGCAAAACGAGGCGGACGAAATATCGAAACAATGCGACGCAATGCTGGTGATCGGCGGCTTAAACAGCAGCAACACAAACAAGCTGTACGAAATCTGCGCGAAGAATTGTTCCAACGTATTCCGTTTGGCGAGTGCTGCCGATCTCGAATATAAAAAAATCAAAAGATTTAGAAAGGTAGGTATTGTTACGGGTGCAAGCACCCCTAACGCGCAAACTCAGGAGGTTCTATTAAAGATGGAAATGGAAACAGAAGCAAAAGCAACGAGCATGGCTGATGTCGTTGCAAACATGGACAGTCAACCCCGTTTTAAGAAAGGTCAGTTGATTAAGGCTACGATTTCGTCGGCGGACGATTCGGGTGTTGCAGTATTGCTCCCCCTTGCAAAGAAGGAAGTAATTCTCGACAAAGAAGAAGTAGACTGCGAAGTTTACAATAAGGACGATTTCAATGCGAAACTTGGCGAAGAAATCGAACTTATGGTTGTTGCTGTAAACCCCGTAAAACTTTCCCAAAAGCAAATCAAAAAGCTTAAGGAAGAAGAAGCTGCAATCGCTGATATTCAGGCTGGTAAAGAATTTGAAGTTGTTTGTACCGGCAGCAACAAGGGTGGTTTGACTGCGGAACTCGGTTCTTATACCGTATTCGTTCCCGCACGTGAAATCCGTTCGGGTTACGTAAAGGAACTTGATAAATACGTAGGCAAAAAGCTTCGCCTTCGCCTTATCGAGCTCAAGACCGAGAGAAGAAAGGAAATCATTGCTTCGCAACGCGTAATCATTGAAGAAGAAAAAGCTGCAAAAGAAGCAGAATTCTTCGCGTCTATTCACGTTGACGACGTGGTAGAGGGTAAGGTAGAAAGAGTAACGGCTTTCGGCGCGTTCGTTTCCGTGAATGGTTTTGATTGCCTTGCGCACATTTCCGATTTGTCTTGGACGGGTGTAAAATCCGTTTCTGATGTTTTGGAAATCGGCAAGAAATACGAATTTAAGGTATTGAAAATCGACGAAGAATCCAAAAAGGTTTCGATTGGCTACAAGCAGTTGCAGCCTCAGCCTTGGGATTTGGCGGCTGAAAAGTATATGGAAGGCGACATTATCCACGGTAAAGTCGTACGTATCGTACCTTTCGGTGCATTCGTAGAAGTGGAAAAGGGTATCGACGGTTTGGTACACGTATCTCAGATTTCTCACGAATTCCTTGAAAATCCCACGACGGCGCTTACGATCGGTCAAGAAATCGACGCTAAGATTTTGAAACTTGACTGCGCGGAAAAGAAAATGACTCTTTCCATCAAAGCGCTTGAACCCAAGCCCGAAGTGGAGAGAAAACCTCGCGAAGAAAAGGCTGAAGACGGCGAAGTAAAGGAAAAGACCAGAAAGCCTAGAGCAGCTAAACCCGCTGACGAAGTTACTGAATGGAACGAAGGCGGCATCGGTGGCGTATCCATCGCAGATCTTCTGAACAAGAACTCCTAATTGCGAAGATAAATAAAATATAAAATAAAAAGCATCTTTCTTAACGGAAGGTGCTTTTTTATTGTTCTATGTGGACAAGCGATTGCATACAATAAAACAAATGCTTGATTTTTTGCCGATAGAGATACAGGATGGGCTTTCGCACGTCAATAGAAAATACGTCTATGAAATACGTTTGCGTGCCGATAAACCAACAACAATAAATTTTAAGGGCGAATATCGCTTTTTGGGAATGTACGGATTAGTGGATAAGGAAGAGCAGGCAATTCATTGTACCACGCAGGATATTGCCGATTGCGTCTATAAGGCGGGAGAATATTCGGTATATTCGGTGGAAGAAGAGCTGAAAAGAGGTTTTTTAACAGCGAGAAACGGGGAACGATTGGGGCTTGCGGGCGAATACGTTTTTGAAAGAGGACAACCGCTTACATTGCGGAATATTACCTCCCTTTGTATTCGTGTTCCGCATGAAATTTACGGTTGTGGACTAGAAATTTACGAGAAATGTTTCAAGGGCGGGTTGAAAAATTGTCTCATTGCCGCTCCACCAGGGCTTGGAAAAACGACAATTTTGCGTGATCTTGCGCGCCTACTCGGCGAAAATACAAGGAAAAATATTTTAATTTGCGACGAGCGGGGTGAGATTTCAGGTGGGAACTGTGGCAAAAGCAGCGATATATTGAAATTTGCCGATAAAAATACGGCTTTTGAGGCGGGAATACGGGCAATGCGCCCTGATATAATTATCACGGACGAGCTGTCGTCAGCTGATTGCGAGGGGGTGAAGCGGGCGATTTTTGCAGGGGTAACGGTGCTTGCGTCAGCACATTTTTACGATATGGAGGGAATAAAAGAGCCTTTTTTGGGCTTATTTGACCGATACGTATTGTTGAACGAACGACATATCGGACAAATTAAAGGAATTTACGATGGAACGGGGAGAGAAGTGCTATGATGCAAAAATTTATCGTGGGAATTGCGATTGTAGCGTTTACAAGCTTTTGTGGACATTTTCTAGCGAGGAAATACCGACAAAGAAAACTCTTTTTCAAGCAAATGCAGGAGTTTAACGAACGATTTTTAAGTGAAATTTCCTATTATCGACGTCCTATTAAAGAATTTGTGGGAAAATATGTTTATAAAGGAGAGTTTGATGAACTACTGCAAGATTTCTTTACTTTGATTCAAAGGCGAGAACGTGTGGAAACGGGATTGTTGGATTCTTCAAAATACGCCTTTTTAAAAGCGGAAGAAAAGCGCGTTGTCGAGGATTATTTTTTAATGCTGGGAAAAGGGGACAGTATTTCGCAAAAGGGGTACTTTTCTTCGGTAAAAGAGACTCTTTCTCAATTGCAATCTGAGGCGGAAAAGGCTAGCAAAAGGTATGGGGATTTATACATAAAACTTGGATTTTTATTCGGTTTATTGATTTTGATTTTAATGCTTTAATAGGGGATGAGATTCGGTGGATATAACGATACTTTTCAAAATGGCGGCAATCGGGATTATCATTACGATTATCTGTCAAATCTTAAAAAAATCCGATCGCGACGATATAGCAACGCTTGTGAGTATTGTCGGTCTGGTGATCGTCTTGGCGGTTGTTGTGAGCATGATTGGGGATTTGTTTACACAAATCAATGACGTATTTAATTTATAGAAATTTTTTGATAAAAGGGGAGAAATGCTAGAAGTTTCCAAAATTATCGGCGTTGCATTTGTTACGACCATCGCGTCGATTTTATTAAAGCCAACAAAGCCCGAATTGTCTTTTGCTGTAACGGTTACAGGGGTTATCGTCGTTTTACTTTTTATCGTGGACGCACTGCAAAACACTCTATCCGTATTTACCTCGATTGCTGCC
>JBGVQH010000207.1:0-5661 GCA_045127475.1 Candidatus Scatosoma sp. | reverse complement strand
ATGGATGAAAAAATGAAAACTAAATAACGGTTGTTTGAGTCGTGAAAAGAAAAAAAGTTGCAACGCTTTTCAATTTATAAAAAAATAAAAAATTCAGGAGGTTGAAAAATGGAAGAACAACACAACAGATTGCTGGAATTGATACAACTTCGGCAAAGGAATTTACAAAAGATAAAAAGTAAATTAGGGCAAGCAGAAGATTTATTAAAATGTGGCTGTGATATAGACTATGTTTACGAAGAATTGTTAAAAGCGGTGAGCCTGACGGAAAAATTCAACTTAAATATTCGGGATTTGGCATATTACGTGTGGGGACCTTACGCCTATGATCAGGTAAAAGAAATTATTGCAGACACCGTGCCAGTAGAAATCGGCTATACAAAGCAGGGTTGGTTTAGTGTGCGTCTACCTATGTTGCTTCCCAAAAAGCAGTCGGGCGGATTGGAATATATCCGTTCCATTTTGTTTCCCAAGATGGAGAACTTTTTTGCGAAACGTCTTTGGAAAAAGCAAGGGAAAGTAGTGCTGGTCTATCGGCACGTGTACGATAATGATTATCCCGAACGGAATATGCGAGACCACGACAATATCGAAATTAACCAAGTCACGGATATCGTTGCGCTTTTTACAATGGTGGACGATAACCCTGCTTGCTGCGAGCATTTTTATATGAGTGCAAAAGGGAAAGGTAACCGAACGGAAGTGTACGTTATTCCGCGAAATGAGTTTGAAGAATTTCTAAAAATTCGGCAAGAAATGCCCGAAGAAGGAGTACCGTTATATGAAAACGAACCCTAAAAACATATACCAAAACTGCCGAAAAACACGAAAAATTTTCGGTATATCTTTTTTAACCGTAAAACCCCTTGAAATCCTTGTATTTTCAAGGGGTTTATGCTTTCTAAATTCGACGGACAGTACAAATCGCCGTCGGAAGACTCTTTGCGATGGAGGTGTGTTATGATTACAATCAAAGAGGGCAGTCATTCTTTCTTCCTCCTGCGTATTTTATCCGTGGCGGGCGAAATTCCGCAATACTCACTCGATATTATGGGTAGTGAACAAACGTATAAAAGATTGGTGCATAAGATGTGTGAGGTGCAGGAGTATCGGAACGCACGGACGGGGGAACGGTTGACGGTGAAGGCGCTCATTAAATCGGGGGCAGGCAAATACAAGACGGTACGATTACATAAGAAAGCGAAAAAATTATTAGAGTGGATTGGGACGGCAGAATATTATGAAAATAATTTCTGCCGTAACCGTTTTCCAAGCGATATAGAGCATAAAAGGCGCAATCATAAAATCGCAGAAGTGCTGATGATACTGTGTCGGGCAGGCATTACGTTTTCTCCGCAAGACCTGCCTTATTTGAATTACGATTATAAAACGCAAACGCTGTTAGATAACGCATATTTTTATCCGTCAAGGGATTTGAAACAATACGAACGTGGCGAACTGAAAAAATTGTCGTACACTTCCATTGTGGGCGCGCTGTTTACCAAGGACGAGGGGTTTTGTGTGTATAATTTACGGGGCGAAATGATGAATTGGAGTTTTGGTGGAGAAGTAAAAGCGGAAGTGGATATACGTAGAATTGCAAGAATGAACACGGCAAGAAATCCTGAAAAGGACAAAACGCCGTGTATTATGTTTGCACGGAATGCAAAAGCGGTGCTGGATACGATTGCAAATTGCAAAACCCGACAATCAAAAAAGGACGCCAACGGGAAATGGAAGAGCATACGTATTCAAACGATAGAAAAGGTATATGAGGCGATACATTATTTACCTTTAGACGGATTCGGGGCAAGGTTGCTTAAAATTATCACACAGCCCAACCATGTGAAAAGGATATTGCGCGCGGTATATCAAAAAAATGAAATCGAAAAAGTGGCAAAAATGTTTGAATACGACGGAATCATAGAAGATACCGTGTATTCTCTTTGCCATTTAGACGGAGATATCCGTCGATTGATTGCTTTTTGTAATGGGTTGGAAGTCCATAAAGAGAAAGGCGAGATTCTTTGTTATGAGTTTCAACGAGCATACGTGGAAGAATACGTAAAGGGGAAAAATATCGAAGTGTTTACCGTTTCTTTGGAAGAAGTAGAACGTGTATTGGATTTATCCGTTTGAGTATAAAAAATTTACCAATGCGTTATGCAAAAAAATATTTATGATATAATATTATCAAAGATGCGTTTGACAATCTTATTTTTGATAATATTTTGACCGAAAAATATATGGTTAAAGAAAACGGATAATGGTATATTTACAAATGGTTGATTTTTTGTCTATGATATGCTATAATAAAGGTGCTATGATAAAGACTTCGATACGATTTTTTGACGATATTCCCGTAAGAGCCGTTTGGAACGAAGAAAGTTCCAAATGGTACTTTTGCGCAGTCGATATTGCCGAAGCGTTGACGGCGAGCAAAGCGCCGAGAAAATATTGGAATACGTTAAAGAGTAGAAATCCGCAGTTGTCCACAATTTGTAGACAACTGAAATTGCCTGCGCGCGACGGAAAGTTCTATCTCACCGATGTAATCGACGACGACGGTGTAAATACCGTTCTTGCCGTTATTCCAAGCAAGAAATCGGCAGTCTTTCTCAAATGGATGAAGTCGATGGGAACGTCCATTGACGAGCAAAGTAAGCAAAAGGCGTATTCGTTGTTTGAAGACGGCATAATCCATACAATTGAAGTGGGTACGGTAAAGGGCTTACGGCAAATCCACGCGTATATTTTCGGCGGTTTGTACGATTTTGCGGGACAGATAAGAAACGTTAATATCAGCAAGGGCGGATTCACGTTTGCGAACGCATTGTATTTAGACGAAACGCTGAAAACGATTGAAAAGATGCCCGAAGATACCTTTGAACAAATTGTACAAAAATACGTAGAGATGAATATTGCGCACCCGTTCCGCGAAGGGAATGGCAGAACCACCCGTATTTGGCTAGATATGATTTTGAAAAAGAACCTGTCCAAGTGCGTGGATTGGAGCAGGATTGATAAGACGGAATATTTGGATGCGATGAAACGCAGTGTAGTGGACGAAAGCGGAATTTTTGCGCTTTTGCAAAACGCCTTGACGGATAAGATTGACGATAGAGAAATCTTTATGAAGGGCATTGACTATTCCTACTACTACGAAGAAGAATAAAATTATATAACCGAAAGCAAGTATCTATTGGGTGATGCCTGATAGATACTTTTTTTTCTCACAACTCAATATTTTTCTCAAAAAAGGTTCCCGTTTGTGAAATTTTCTTCGTATTTATTTTTGAAAGGGTTTAAAAATCCGATTTTGCACTCGTATTTAGTAGTGAAGGGTTGAAAACCTGAATCAAAAATAAGGAGAGCGGTTATGCAAAACAAGAGTGAACAAACGAAAATTACGGATAGAAAACTGTGGGAATACAGCCAACAGCTTTCTATGCTCGCTACGCTTTTACAAAGGAAGATGATTACGCAAGCAGAGTACGACAAAATCAAAAGACGGCTGATGCGCGATTATAAAATTACGTCGGATATTTTAACTTGACATATTCCCTAATCGTGTGGTATAATAACACTATAAAGGGAATACGGAAAAAGGAGGTGAAAATTCATTATGAAAACAGTAGAAGTTATCAAGGCGACGGCGAATATTATCGACCGTAGCAAGGGCATAGGACAGGGCAGACAGCTTCGCGTTGCACCGTATTGCAGGGTCAGTACCGACGACGAAGAACAGTTGGATAGCTACCGTTCGCAAATGCAGTACTATACCGATATCGTACAAAAGAACCCGAACTGGGCGCTTGTGGACGTGTATGCGGACGAGGCGATTACAGGTACGCAAGTGGACAAGCGTGAAGATTTTCAACGTATGATGCAGGACTGCGTTGCAGGCAGGATTGATATGATTATCACGAAATCCATATCCCGTTTTGCGAGAAATACGCTAGATACTCTCAAATACGTGCGTATGCTCAAAGAGCGCAACATTGCCGTAATGTTCGAAGAAGAAAACATCAATACCCTGACGATGGACGGCGAACTTTTGCTAACCATTTTAAGTTCGGTGGCGCAACAGGAAGTGCAAAACATTTCCGCTAACGTCAAAAAGGGCTTAAAAATGAAGATGCAACGGGGCGAGTTAATCGGTTTTCAAGGCTGTCTTGGCTACGATTACGACAAGACGACCAAAACGATGACCGTCAACGAAGAAGAAGCGAAAATCGTGCGGTACATATTCGAACGGTACGTGGCAGGCGCAGGCGGACTGATTATCGGTAAAGAACTCCGTGCGCGTGGCTATAAAAGTAAGACAGGCGGTAGAAGTTGGCCGGAATCGACGGTTCTCGGCATTATTAAGAATGAAAAATACAAAGGCGCGCTGCTTATGGGCAAGACGTTTACCGTTGACCCCATTTCTAAACGACGGCTGGACAATATGGGCGAAGAGGACAAGTTTTATATAGAGAACCACCACGAGCCTATCGTTTCACCCGAAATTTGGAAACGGGCGCAGGAAATTTTGCACCGTCGCAGTAAACCCCGAATTCTACCCAACGGCAAACGGGAAGTTTATACCCGAAAATATGCGTTTAGTAGTATTATCAAATGCGGATTTTGCGGAAGTTCGCTTTCACGGCGGAGTTGGCATAGCGGAACGCCCCACCAAAAAGCAATGTGGCAATGCGTAACGGCGACGAAAGGCGCAAGAAAGTTTTGTCCCGACAGCAAGGGCGTGGAAGAAACGCAAATCGAGCGTGCGTTCGTGGAATCCTATCATCGCTTAAACGCCGATAACGCAAGCGTGTTGAACGAGTTCTTGGCGCGCGTGGAAGATTCGCTCACGGGCGACAATGTGGGAAGGGACATCGAACAGCTTAAACACGAAATTCAGGCGTTGGAAGTGAAAAAAAATAAACTTTTGGATTTGCGCTTGGAAGAAATGATAGAAAAAGACGATTATGAGTTGAAATATTCGGAAATTTCTGCTACAATAAGAAAGTACAATGCGCGTTTAGACGAACTCACCGAATCGGACTTGTCGAGAAAGAGCGTGCAAAAGCGTATCGCCGAATTTAAAAAAGTTTTGCAAGAGCATAACACAATGACGAAGTTCGACAGGGCGGTATTTGAAAGCGTTGTGGAAGCGGTGATTATCGGCGGATACAACGAACGGGGTGAAAAAGACCCTACGCAAATTTCTTTCGTGTACAAAATGGGATATAAAGATAAGCTGGATATCAAGGCGTATAGAAGTCCCAGAAAGGTGCGCGTGGATAGGAAAACGGGAGTGAAGGGGATAACGTCTTCCTTTGATGAAAACGCCCCCGAAATAACGTGTTTTTGCGATTCGCCCGATGCACGTGGAGACGTTGGTATGTCTGACGAGAAAATGAGCAAAAAATACTGACGCAAAGGACGCAAGAAAGAAGATGAAAAAGCAAAAACCGCCGATGTCAAAAACAGAATACAGAAAATTGTTGGCGATTGCTTACGCCTTTATGGTGTCGGGGCTGGGACTGTTGGTCGCCTCGATTATTTTGATGGAAAAGGATTTTGCGACGGTAATATATGTGCCGATGTTTATGGTTGCGCTTGCGTTGCTTATGGCGGTTTTGGTGGTTTTATTGCCGAATTTTACCCGTATTA
>JBGVQH010000206.1:0-2208 GCA_045127475.1 Candidatus Scatosoma sp. | reverse complement strand
ATCATACCCAACAATTTCGTCAACAAAAGGAGCATGAAGGGCACTAATGCAAGGAAGATAAAGAAAATCGTCTGCGGCAGCGTGCCGATAGACATCAAAAACGCATTTCTAAGCAGCAAGAGGAATTTCATCTTGTAGTTGACGCCGAGTGCAATAATCCAAAACGCCATCATACCAGCCAACACGATAAACACCCAGCTAGAACCGATGGAAAACTTTAATAAAATTCGATGTGCTTTACCTGCACCCAGTAAACTGAAATTTGCAAAGTTAATCATCGTTTTACCGATTAATAATATACCGCAGAAGAAGAGTGCCGCTTGTAAGGCGTTTTTATAGTTGAGCTTTACGCCCCTCCAAAAATCGTTACCCACGAAAATACCCTCCGTCCATATCATGTTACGGATGACGTACATACCACCTGCAATCCCTACTGCCGCAATAATCATACTGACAAACAGCATGCCGTACAACAACAATTCGGACATAATCAGGTTAGATTCGGCAACACCGAGCAAAGGACCAGGACAAGGATACCCCATCCCCGTACCCATGTTGTAAGAACCGAGCGTCCCCAAACCATCACGATACTGGATACCGACGAACGCCACGATAACCGACGGAATACAGAAAAGCAAAATCAGCAAATTCAGCTTTACGATTTTGCCAAAATTTCCTTTGAACACGTCCCAAAAAAGCTGCCAACGATTGGTGGGCAAGGTACTTCTTGCGTATTCCTCGCTCCGCTCCTTACCTTCCAGCATGCGGGTGAAAAAACCTTTCTTTTGATTTGCCATGTTAAAAAACTCCAAATATCTTCGCGCGTGCACACAAGGCGCACAAGCCTACCCGTTTATTTTACTACAATTTTGTGATTATTTCAAGGAATTTAAGGAATTTTTTTAAATTTGTTTGCATAAAATTCGTGATTTTTCAGCTTTTTTATAAACTTTACGAAAAAACGCGAAAAAATCTTTGACATTTTCCCCTTGGTGTGATACAATACAACTGTAAATAGAGGAGCGGCTGAACATCAGTAGCGCGCGGCGAGCCTGCCTTTGGACGAGGTAAGCGTAAAAATCGCGTGGGAAAGGGTATCACCGCCGAAGCGTAAACTCCGTCCCCTTACGCTGGGCATGCGGGAGAATACCCGTATGACTGTCACCGTACGTGAAGAGCTATTTCGTATTTTGCCCCGCCCCCTTATAGGCGGTCAATGGACGTTTGCTTTTTACGACGGGTTTGGTTTACCCGTCTTTTCTTTTACTACAACAATAAAAACACCTTTTACAAGGAGATTGAATTATGAAAAAGTTTAACGTAGGCGTTATCGGTGCAACAGGTATGGTCGGACAGCGTTTTATGCTGCTCCTGGAAAAACACCCTTGGTTCAACGTGGTCGTCTTGGCGGCGTCCGCGCGTTCGGCAGGCAAGACCTATCAAGAGGCTGTCGGCAGCAAATGGGCATTTGACGTAGCTATGCCCGAAAAGTACAAAAATATGGTCGTTATGGATGCGGAAGCGGATATGGACGCAATCGCACAAAAGGTCGATTTCGTGTTCTGTGCCGTCAATATGGACAAGGCGAAAATCCGCGCACTCGAAGAGGCGTACGCAAAGAAAGAAGTGCCTGTCGTTTCCAACAACTCGGCACACCGTTTCACGGCGGACGTACCTATGGTAATCCCCGAAATCAACGCCGACCACGTAGAGGTTATCGCAGCGCAAAAGGCGCGCCTTGGCACAAAACGCGGCTTTATCGCGGTAAAATCGAATTGCTCGCTGCAATCCTACGTTCCCCTCTTGCACCCTTTAAAGGCGTTCGGCATCAAAGAGGCGGTGGTTTGCACCTATCAGGCAATCTCGGGCGCAGGCAAGACCTTTGCGACTATGCCCGAAATTTTGGATAACGTTATCCCCTATATCGGCGGCGAAGAAGAAAAGAGCGAAAAAGAACCCCTCAAAATTTGGGGCAAAGTTGAAAATGGCGAAATCGTTGCGGCGAACGGACCTGCAATCACCGCGCAATGTCTGCGCGTACCCGTTTCCGACGGGCATACCGCGGCGGTGTTCGTTCGCTTTGAAAACAAGCCGAGCAAGGAAGATATCCTTTCCGCATGGCAAAACTTCAAGGGCGTTCCGCAAGAGCTGAACTTACCTTCCGCGCCCAAGCAGTTTATCCGCTATTTTGAAGAAGACAACCGTCCC
>JBGVQH010000205.1:0-2337 GCA_045127475.1 Candidatus Scatosoma sp. | reverse complement strand
CGCAGGCACGTCGCGTGCTCGAATTTATCCTTGCTGACCTCGTGAAAGCGGGCAAGGTAGAATTTAAAGACATTGAGGGCTTGACCATTGAGAATCGTATTGCCAAGGGTAAAGCAATTCCCGACGACGTTATGGCGGAATTGAAGAGCTGCCATATCATTTTGAAAGGGCCCACGACGACGCCCCAAAAGGGTAGCGGTATGCCGAATATCGAATCGGCAAACGTCGCGATGAGAAAAGCGCTTGACCTGTTTGCGAATATTCGTCCTGTCAAAGTCCCTGAAGAGGGTATCAACTGGACGATTTTCCGTGAAAACACCGAAGGCGGTTATGCGATCGGGTCGTCGGGATTTAATATCACGGAAGATTTGGCAGTAGACTTTACGGTTACGACCAAGCAGGGCTCGGACAGAATTGCCCGTCTTGCGTACGATTACGCGCATAAGAACGGTTTGAACCGTGTTTCGCTCGTTACCAAAGCCAACGTTATTAAGACGACGGACGGCAATTTCTTGGAAGATTGCCACAAGGTCGGCGATTTGTATCCTGATATTATCACGGATGAATGGTACGCGGATATTATGACGGCAAAGCTCGTGGATAAAAAGCGCCGTCGTGATTTTAAGGTGTTGCTTTTGCCCAACCTCTACGGCGATATTATCTCGGACGAGGCTGCGGAATTCCAAGGCGGCGTCGGCACGGCAGGCTGTGCGAATATCGGTAAAAAGTACGCTATGTTCGAGGCAATCCATGGCAGCGCACCCCGTATGATTACGGAGGGTAGAGGTCAATATGCAGACCCTTGCTCTATGCTCCGCGCTTGCGTTATGCTTTTATCCCATATCGGCTTGCAGGACAGAGCGGACAAATTAGAACGCGCCTTAGACATTTGCTCGTTCGAGGAAAAGAAATACGTAATTACGGGCAGAGATACGGGTGCGACCTGTCAGCAGTTCGGCGATTACGTTATGGAAACGTTGACAAGCTTATAAAAGGCGTTTACAATTTAAAAATCGACGAAAACTCCCTTAAAAAACAGGGGAGTTTTTTCTTTTTGCCCGTTGACAATTTGTAAAAGGAATGATATAATACATATAATAACCGAGATGGAGGGTTTTATGGATTACAAGAAAAATTACCGTGAATGGCTGAATAGCCCGTACTTAAATGCTGAAGGCAAGGCGGAACTGACCGCGATTGCAAACGACGAAAAGGATATCGAATACCGTTTCGGCGGCGAGCTGGAATTTGGTACGGCAGGCATGCGCGGCGTAATCGGCTACGGTATGAATATGATGAACGTGTACACGGTAAAACGTGCGACACAGGGGCTTGCTGAATGGGTAAAGAGTCTTGGCGAGGCAGCGATGGAGCGCGGTGTCGTCATATCCTACGATACGCGCAGAAAATCGGAAGAATTTGCTAAGGCTACGGCGGCGGTTTTGGCGAAAAATGGTATTAAGGCGTATCTTTTCGACGACGTACACCCAGTGCCTATGCTCTCTTATGCGGTGCGGTATCTTAAAACGATTGCCGGCGTTATGATTACGGCAAGCCATAACCCCAAAGAATATAACGGTTACAAAGTATACGGTGAGGACGGTGCGCAGATGTCCCCCGAGGACACGGCGTTGGTTGTAAAATATATCAACAAAACCGATTATTTGTCCGTACAGGGCGACGAAAACAGCCCGCTGATTTTCTCCGTTCCTGCAAAATTAGATGAGGATTATATCGAAGAATTGTCTAAGCTCACACTCTCGGAAGAGGCGGTAAAACAATGTGGCGCTAATTTGAAACTTGTCTACACGCCCGTACACGGCAGCGGGTATAAGCCCGTTACGGCGATATTGAAAAAACTGGGCATCAATACGACGGTTGTGGAAGAGCAAACGACGGAAGATACCGAATTTTCGACGGTAAAAGTGCCTAATCCTGAATTTAAAGAAACCCTTTCCATGGGGATTGCGCTTGCCAACAAAATCAACGCGGACGTCGTGTTTGGTACGGACCCCGACTCTGACCGCCTTGGTGTTGCGCTCAAAAACGAGCAAGGGGATTTTGTGGCGCTCTCGGGTAACCAAGTGGGCATTTTGCTGTTAGATTATATTTTGACAAGACTTGCAGAAGATAACGCAATGCCTGGTAATGCGGCGGTAGTAAAATCTTTTGTTACGACGGGAATGGCAAAGGCACTCTGCGACGATTACGGGGTAGCTTTATACGAAACGCCCGTAGGGTTTAAATTTATCGGCGAGAAAATCAAACAGTGGGAAAGAGATAATAAACACACTTATATTTTCGGGTTTGAAGAATCCTGTGGTTATCTTCGCGGTA
>JBGVQH010000204.1:0-9212 GCA_045127475.1 Candidatus Scatosoma sp. | reverse complement strand
GCTTGCTGGATAATACGACGATTGTTGTCTTTGGCGACCACAACGCCTATTATCATTCGCTTAGCAAGTACGTGAAGGATATTCACGATTACGAAACGGATAGACTGTATACCGATTTGTATAACGTGCCTATGATGATTTACGACCAGAAGTTGACCAAGAAAATTCAGGATAACGGCGGCAAAGATATGGTCGTGGACAAATTTACCTGTACGGCGGATATTGCGTCGACGATTTTGGATTTGCTTGGTATTCGCCATTACGAAAACATGTATTACGGAACGTCGGTGTTTAACGACAAGGAATCCGTTTTGTATTCGCGTGCGTACGACACCTTTATCGCAAGCGGTATCGTGGGCAGGAGCGTAAACAATCTGCTGTATCAAAGCCCCGAAGTGTCCGACAAAGAATTGGCGACGTACAAAGCGACGGCGATTGCGCTGGTGGAGAAAATCAAGCATTGTGATTATATCTACAAACAGAATTATTTCGGCAACGAAAAGAATTACGCGCTGTATTTGAAGAGGATAAAGGATATCAATGCAGAATAAATAAAAATATAAACGAAAACACCCCCTTGGGCAAAAATCCAAGGGGGTGTCGTTTTTTAGCGTTTCTTTTATGGTGTAGAGCGTAAGGCTAATTCCTTAATCATTTGCCCAACGTAACGCACGGGTACAAGCTCGATTTTATCTTTGTATTTTTCGCAAGCTTTCATATTTTTCGCGGGCAAAATTACCCGTTTAAAGCCCGTCTTAATACATTCGTTTACCCGTTTATCGGCATACGTTACGGGGCGTATTTCGCCTGTCAAGCCCACCTCGCCAAATAAAGCGGTGTATTTATCGATAGGAACGTCGTTTGCCGCTGAGGCAAGCGCGGCGCAGATTGCCAAATCGACGGACGGTTCGTTTAACTTGATGCCGCCCATCGCGTTGATGTATACGTCGGCGTTAAAAAAGGGAATCCCGCAACGCTTTTCCAACACGGCAATCAGTACGACCAGCTTGTTATAATCGACGCCAAGGCTCATGCGGCGGGGTTGCCCGTAGGGGGTTTTAGAAATCAGCGTTTGAATTTCCACGTTCATACAGCGATTGCCGCTTTCCGACGGAGTAACTGCCGAACCTGCCGCAAGACCGCGCGTTTCCGACAAGAATAAATCGGCGTAATCACGTACGCTTTTCACGCCCGCGTCTGTCATTTCGAATACGCCCACCTCTTGCGCTGAACCGAAACGGTTTTTTACCGCGCGGAGCAGTTTATAATTGTCCTCTTGCTGTCCCTCAAAATACAGCACGGTGTCCATGATATGCTCTAACACTTTCGGGCCTGCTAACGCCCCTTCCTTGGTAACGTGTCCGATAATGAAAAAAGTGATATTTTGCGATTTGGCAATCCGCATTAGCTTTGCGGCGCACTCGCGCACCTGTCCTACCGAGCCTGCCGCCGACGATAAAGTTTCAGTGTATACCGCCTGTATCGAGTCGATTACGACGAATTTGCTTTCCCCCAAGCTGTGTTCAATATCCTCTAAACAGGTTTCGTTGAGGAGCAATAAATTGTCCGAATTTAATCCTAACCGCTCGCAGCGCATTTTGACTTGCGAACAGCTTTCCTCTGCCGATACGTACAGGGTAGGGGAATCCTGTGTTTGCGCCAAATGCGCCGAAACCTGTGTTAAAAGGGTGGATTTGCCGATACCAGGGTCGCCGCCGAGCAACACCAAAGAGCCGCGTACAATACCGCCGCCCAGGACGGTGTCGAACTCGGAAATGCCGCTTTTTACGCGGTCAAATTTTTCATAACCGATTTTAGATAAAGGCAGGGCGCGCGTTTTTATCGCGGATACGCCCCTATGCGTTTCCGCTTTCGGGATTTCTGCTACGCGCACGATTTCTTCCTGCATGGTGTTAAATTCGCCACAGTCGGGGCACCTGCCCAGCCATTTTGGCGCGGTGTAACCGCACGAAGAACAAACGAACTGAGAAGTGGGGGCTTTGCTTTTCGTTGCCATAAATTAGATACTCCTTAACAGCGCGTACGCATTGACCGTAATGCCCTTGCCCTCGCCGACGTAGCCCAACCCCTCGTTTGTGCCCGCCGCCACGCCGATTGCCGTTTCGTCTATTTTCAAAACGGAAGAAAGGCTGCTTTTTATATCGTCGATATACTTTGCCAAGCGGGGCTTTTCCGCTTGGATTGCCACGGATACATTTTTCACGGTGTAGCCTTGTTCTGCGACAATTTTTACTACTTGGGCAAGCATGTCCATCGAGTTGGCGTCTGCCCAGCGCGCGTCTGTGTCGGGGAAATAATGCCCGATGTCTTTCAAGCCCGCCGCGGAAAGCAACGCGTCCATTACCGCGTGTATCAACACGTCTCCGTCGCTGTGTGCTATTAAACCGCTATCCGACGGAATTTTCACACCGCCAAGCACGATAAAATTTTGTGCTTTGCCGAACGCGTGGGTGTCTATACCGAATCCGCAACGCGCGGCGTTACCGCTAAAATCTTCCGCGTAGGTTAATTTTTTGTTGGCAATATCGCCGTCGCAAAGGTGGGGTGCGCCGCAAAACTGCGCAAACACCGACGAATCGTCCGTGTAAACGCCGTCGTCCATTTCAAAAGCCCGTTCGTACGCGCAAAGGATATTCTCGCGGAAAAATCCCTGCGGGGTTTGGAGCTGGCGCAGGTTGCTACGGTCGGGCACGTTGATAATTTTTCCGTTTTTCACCGTGGCAATCGTATCTCTGCACTCGATCGCGCAGATACCGCTGCCGCAGGTTTTTACGCTTTCGATACAATTTTCAATGACTTTGCGTGTAATGAAAGGGCGTGCGCCGTCGTGGATTAAGACAATATCCGCGTTTGTCTCGCGTAAAGCGTTGTATACCGAATGAGAACGATCAGCGCCACCGAGTACGGCTTTCGTTCTTTCAAATCTACTGCAAAGCGCAGAAATTTCTGCAAAATCTTCCTGCGAAGAGGTTATTACAATTTCATTGATGGCAGGGAAATCGAACGCGGAAACCGTCTTTGCAAGCGCCGTTTCGCCCTGAAAAGGGACGAGTAACTTGTTCTTTTCAAAGCCCGCTCTACTGCCTTTGCCTGCCGCGCAAATAATCGCGCATACCGTTGCTTTACTCATACAATCACCTCGTATAAGGACGCAGCCTCGTCCTTTTTTACCGTTTCCTTTATATTCAAAATGCGGAATTTTAACACGCCTGCCGCGTACAAAATTTCGACGACGTCGCCGACTTTGACGTTTGTAGAGGGCTTTGCGGCTTTTCCGTTGATGATCACTTTTTCCTCGGAGCAAGCCTCTTGTGCAACCGTGCGCCTCTTCAAAATGCGTGAAACCTTTAAAAATTTGTCGATACGCATAAAAACTCCTGACTTTTTTCAAAAATTTGGCAAGGAAGGGTAAAAAACGCTTGACAAGATTTTAGTAAGGGGATATAATTAGATAATGTATCATTATGCTATTATGGCGTAATGCCGCTCGGCGGTCGATTTTTGAAGGAAAAATTCCTGAAATTTCTTCAAAAAAACCCTTTAAACGACCAAAAAAGCGGTGGAAACCCTTTCCTTATATATTATTATACCGCAAAGGGACGAAAAAGTAAAGCGTAGTGATATAAAAATTTCTAAACATGGCAAAATTTTCGATTTTTATCGATGAAAAGATATACTCGGTAGATCGCTGGAAAAATGAAAGGAGAAAAAATCACAAGATGGATTTACCTGTAACCAAGTACGGCAAAACCGAAAGAAGAAAGTTCGGTAACATCAACGAAGTCATTGACATTCCCGACCTCGTTGAAATCCAGAAAGACAGCTACAATGCCTTTATCGAAGAGGGCATTAGCGAAGTGTTCGAGGACTTTTCCCCGATCACGGACTACTCCGACCGTTTCGAGCTCTATTTCTTAGAGCATAGATTTGGCGACAAACCCAAGTACGACGAAAAAGAATGTCGTGCAAGAGATGCAACATACGCTTTGCCGCTCCGCGTCAAGGTTCGTCTTGTCAACAAAGTCAAGAACGAAGTGTTGGATCAGGAAGTGTTCATGGGGGATATGCCTCTCATGACCGAAAACGGCGCGTTCATTATTAACGGTGCGGAACGTGTTATCGTTTCCCAGCTCGTTCGTTCGCCCGGCGTTTACAACAAGTCGAGCAAGGACAAGACGGGCAAGGAAATGTTTGAAACGACCGTTATGCCCAACCGCGGCGCATGGCTCGAACTCGAACAGGATGCGCAGGACGCATTGTACGTACGTGTGGACAGAAAGAAAAAGCTGTGCATCACGGTACTTCTTCGTGCCCTCGGCTACGGTTCTAACCGTGCGATCGAAGACCTGTTTGCAGGCAACAAGATGATTGCGGCTACCCTTGCAAAAGATACGGCGAAGAGTGAATCGGACGGCTTGTACGAACTCTACCGCCGCCTTCGTCCCGGCGAAGCGCCTACGGAAGATTCCGTAAGGGCGCACCTTTTCAATCTGTTCTTCGACCCTCGTCGCTATGATATTGCGAAAGTGGGCAGATACAAGTATAACAAAAAGCTGAACATGGCATTCCGTTTGGAAGGTTGCCGTGTGGCGGATACCGTTATCAACCCTGAAACGGGTGAAGTAATTGCTGAGGCTGGGGAAAAGATTTCCGAACAGAAAGCAAAGGCAATTCAAAACTGCGGTATCAACGAGATTTTCGTGCTTGTAGAAGATCCTGAAGATGGGGAAATCCGCCACAAGATGATTGCAAACAACACGGTTGATTTTGCGGAAATCTCTGACGTGCCCGTACAAGCGCGTGCAAAGGATTTCGGTCTTCTTCCTACCGTGCATTATCCCAACTACAAATTCTCCAAGCTTATCGCGGAAGAATGTGCTAGCCTTAGCGTAGAAGAGGTTGCGGAAAAATACACCGACGCCATCAATGAAATTTACAAGACGGTGGAAAAGGTAGAAGAACCCGACGAAAAACCCGAAGAAAAGAAAAACAGAGAAAAGAGACGGGACAACCGTCGCAAATTCGTTGCGGCTTGTAAGCTGTTCCATGAAATTTTGAATAGCGAACATCCCGTTCCTACCAAAGAACAGAAGAAAGAAATTCGTCCTTTGATTGACAAGCTCTGCCACAAGCATATCACGGTAGACGATATCGTTGCATCCATTTCCAGCAACTTGGATTTGAAATACGGCATCGGCGACGTGGATAATATCGACCACCTCGGCAACCGTCGTGTTCGCTCGGTAGGCGAATTGCTCCAAAACCAGCTCCGTATCGGTATCGCGCGTTTGGAAAGACTTATCAAGGAAAGAATGGGTACGCAAGACCCGATGGAAATCACGCCGTCGGCTCTTATCAATATCCGTCCCGTATCGGCGGTTATCCGCGAATTCTTCGGTTCTTCGCAGCTGTCGCAGTTCATGGACCAGACCAACCCGATTGCAGAACTTACGCACAAACGTAAGCTTTCCGCGCTCGGTCCCGGCGGTTTAAACAGAGACCGCGCAACCTTTGAGGTCCGCGATATTCACCATACCCACTACGGCCGTATGTGTCCTATCGAAACGCCAGAAGGTCAAAACATCGGTCTTATCACGTCGCTTGCAACCTTTGCAAGAGTAAACGAATACGGCTTTATCATGAGTCCGTACCGCCGTGTAGACAAGGAAACGGGCGTTGTTACGACGCAGGTTGATTACTTGACGGCGGATGAGGAAGATAAATATATCGTAGCGCAGGCAAACGAACCCCTTGACGAAGAGGGCAAATTTATCAACGAACGCGTTGGCTGCCGTCATAAGGCAGATATTACCGAAATGGCGCGCGAAAAGATGGATTATATGGACGTATCGCCCAAGCAGCTCGTTTCGGTTGCTGCGGCGTTGATTCCTTTCCTTGAAAACGACGATACCAACCGTGCCCTCATGGGCTCGAACATGCAACGTCAGGCAGTTCCCCTTTTGAAGACGGAATCGGCTATCGTTGCGACGGGTATTGAAAGCTCCATCGCGCAATATTCGGGGGTTATCGTAACGGCAGAAGAGGCTGGTTTCGTTATCAGCTGTTCTTCCGATATGATTAAAATCAAGGAAGACGACGGCAACGTTCGTGAATATCCCTTGAAGAAATTTGAACGTTCGAACGCGGGTACGTGTCTTAACCAACGTCCTATCGTATGCACGGGGGATAGAGTATTCAAAGGCGAAATTATCGCAGACGGTCCTTCGACCAACAACGGTGAACTTGCCCTTGGTAAAAACATTCTCGTCGGCTACATGGAATGGGAAGGCTACAACTACGAAGACGCTATCTTGCTTTCGGAAAAACTTGTACAAGACGACGTGTTTACGTCTATCCACATTGAAAAGCACGAAATCGAGGCGAGAGATACCAAGCTCGGTCCTGAAGAAATCACGCGCGATATTCCCAACGTGGGCGACGACGCGCTGAAAGATTTGGACGAGGACGGTATTATCCGTATCGGTGCGGAAGTGCAGAGCGGCGACATTCTCGTTGGTAAGGTTTCCCCGAAGGGCGAAGCAGAACTTACGCCCGAAGAAAGATTGCTCCGTGCAATTTTCGGTGAAAAATCTAGAGAAGTTCGCGATACCTCTTTGAAAGTACCTCACGGTGAGGGCGGTATCGTCGTTGACGTAAAGGTATTCACCAGAGAGAACAAGGACGAACTCGATCCCGGCGTAAACAAGCTCGTTCGCGTATATATTGCGCAGAAACGTAAAATTCAGGTCGGCGACAAGATGGCAGGTCGTCATGGTAACAAGGGCGTTATCTCCCGCGTGCTTTCGCAGGCGGACATGCCGTTCCTTGCAGACGGTACGCCTTTGCAAATCTTGCTCAACCCCTTGGGCGTTCCCTCGCGTATGAACATCGGTCAGGTTCTGGAAGTACACCTTGGCTACGTATGTAAGCAGCTTGGTTGGAAGATCGCGACGCCCGTATTCGACGGTGCGACGGAAAAAGACCTTGAAAAGATGTTCCGCGAAAACAACCTCTTGAACCCCGACGGTAAAGTAGACGGTAAATTCCAGGTGTTCGACGGCAGAACGGGCGAACCTTTCGAAAATCGTGTAACCATCGGCGTTCAGTATATGATTAAGCTTATCCACCTTGTTGACGATAAGATTCACGCACGTGCTATCGGTCCTTATTCGCTGGTTACGCAGCAGCCTCTCGGCGGTAAAGCGCAATTCGGCGGTCAGCGTTTCGGTGAAATGGAAGTTTGGGCACTCGAAGCTTACGGCGCGGCACACATCTTGCAGGAAATTCTTACGGTTAAGTCGGACGACATCAACGGCCGTGTTAAGACGTATGAATCGATTGTCCGCGGCGAAAACATTTCCGAACCGGGTATTCCCGAGGCGTTCAAGGTATTGCTGAAAGAATTGCAATCCCTTGCGCTTGACGTGAAAGTGCTTACCGAATCGGGGGACGAGCTGATTATCCGCGAAGTGGAAGAAGACGAAGACAACGCAGATAATACGGCAAGAAATAGAGAGCTTAGCAAAGACGAAGAACTCGAGGAAATCGACTTCAACGTGGACGACGACGAAGACGAAGAGGACGATTTCGACGTTAAATCCATTTTCGAAACGGATGACGACGAAGACGGTTTCAATATTACCGAATCGGACGATGACGACGATTTTGAAGATGATGACGACGAAACGTTCGGCTTTGGCAAACTGTTCGAGGACGACGATACGTTCGAGGACGAGGAATAAGGGAGATAAGGAGATAAAATTATGTACGAATTAAACGATTTCAACTCTATTCAAATCAGCATTGCTTCTCCCGAAAAAATCAGAGAGTGGTCGTACGGCGAGGTAACTAAGCCCGAAACGATCAACTACCGTACCGAAAAGCCCGAAAAAGATGGTCTTTTCTGCGAAAAGATCTTTGGGCCGATGAAAGACTGGGAATGTCATTGCGGTAAATATAAGAGAATTAAATACAAGGGGCACGTCTGCGAAAAGTGCGGTGTTGAAATTACCCGCCAGAGAGTGCGCCGTGAACGTATGGGGCATATTGAGCTCGCTGCTCCCGTATCCCACATTTGGTATTTCAAGGGCGTACCCTCTAAAATCGGTCTGCTCTTGAATATGGGACCGAAACAGCTTGAACAGGTTATTTACTTTGCGTCCTACGTCGTTTTAGACCCCGGTACGATTAAAGAGCTTTCCTACAAGGAAGTTATCACCGACAAGCAGCTTCGTGAACTCGAAGAAATTTACGGGGATTCGTCCGTAACCGGTTTAAAAATCGGTATGGGTGCAGAATCCATTCGCGAGCTGTTGATGGCGGTGGATTTGGACAAGGAAAGCGAAGAATGTAAAAAGGCGCTTGCAGAATCGCAAAACAGCCAGAAAGGCCCTGGCCAAAAGGCAATTAAGGCGATTAAGCGTTTGGAAGTTATCGAATCGTTCAGAAAGAGCGGCAACCGCCCCGAATGGATGATTTTGACGGTACTTCCCGTTATTCCTCCTGAAATCCGTCCCATGGTACAGCTTGACGGCGGCAGATTTGCAACGTCCGACCTTAACGATTTGTATCGCCGCGTTATCAACCGTAACAATCGTTTGAAGAAGATGATGGAAATCGGCGCGCCCGATATGATTATCAAAAACGAAAAGCGTATGTTGCAAGAAGCGGTAGACGCGTTGATCGACAACGGCCGTCGCGGTAAAGCGTTGAGCGGTCCTTCCAACCGTGATTTGAAATCCCTTTCGGCGATGCTTCGCGGTAAACAAGGTCGTTTCCGTCAAAACTTGCTTGGTAAGCGTGTAGACTATTCGGGCCGTTCGGTTATCGTCGTTGGTCCCGAACTTAAAATTTATCAATGCGGTTTGCCTAAGGAAATGGCTATCGAGCTTTTCAAGCCGTTTATTATGAAACGCCTTGTAGAAAGCGGTCAATGCCACAACATCAAAACGGCAAAACGCGCCGTAGAAAAGGCGACGAAAGATATGGTTTGGAACGTTTTAGAGGACGTTATTAAAGACCATCCCGTTCTTTTGAACCGTGCGCCTACCTTGCACCGTTTGTCTATCCAAGCGTTTGAACCCGTATTGATTGAGGGCCGTGCAATTAAAATTTCGCCCCTCGTTTGCGGACCGTTCAACGCCGACTTCGACGGTGACCAAATGGCTGTTCACGTACCTCTTTCTGTTGAA
>JBGVQH010000203.1:0-11994 GCA_045127475.1 Candidatus Scatosoma sp. | reverse complement strand
GAGCCGTCGTCCGTCATCATATAAAAATCGCCCGAATACGCCTTGAATTCGTCCTCCAAAATCACCAAATCCTTATTTCTAAACCCCACGATTGCGGTTACGTCCACCCCCAAATCGTGCAACGCGCGCGCCACGGGCAGAGCAATAGCGCAGCCCACGCCGCCGCCCACAACGCATACTTTTTTTAAGCCCTCTACCTGCGTAGGTCTGCCCAAAGGCCCAACGAAATCGACGATATAGTCCCCCTCGTTTTTGTGATTCAACCGTTCGGTCGTGCCGCCGACTACCTGAAAGATAATCGTAACCGTGCCCTTTTCACGATCATACCCTGCTACGGTCAGCGGAATACGCTCCCCGTCCTCGTCCACGCGCAAAATGATAAACTGCCCCGCGCGCGCCTTTTTCGCCACGAACGGCGCAAGAATTTCCATCTGCGTTACCGTGGGATTTAAAGATTTTTTACTTACAATCCGATACATATTTCCTCTCCTAATTATTCGATTTGTCGATACAACAACCGATTTCAATCTATTATACAGATAAATGCATAGCGTGTCAACTCTTTGAAAACAGTTTGGCAAATTCTTAAAATTTTTTTCATAAATTTTTCATTTTATTCCCTTTTTCAGATTGCTTTTCGCGTGCGCAAGTAGTATAATGTTTTTCGGTTATACAAAAACTCTTATTTAGGAGCCTTTTATGGACAAATTATTGGTATTATCCATCGCGTTAATCGCAGGGTTAATGCTTTCCCGTGTGGCAAAGTTGTTAAAATTGCCTGCCGTTACCGCATACCTTGTCGCAGGTATTTTAATCGGCCCTTTTGCCTTGGGCAAACTCGGCTTGTTTATCGCTAACAAAACCGACGTTGTAGGTATCGGCTTTATCAATGAAGAATTTATTGAAAAGTTCTCAATCCTCAGCGACGTTGCACTCGGGTTTATCGCCTTTTCTATCGGCAACGAATTCCGTTTGTCGCAGCTGAAAAAGGTGGGAAAACAGGCGACAATCGTCGGCATCTTTCAGGCGGTAGTTACCACGCTTATCGTAGACGCAGTCCTCGTGATTTTGTATTTTACGTTGCCCGATGGCATTTTGTCCTTGGAAACTGCCCTCGTCTTGGGCGCAATCGCCTCTGCAACCGCCCCTGCTGCAACCCTCATGGTCGTAAAACAGTATAAAGCAAAAGGCCCTTTGACGGACATTTTGCTCCCCGTCGTTGCTTTGGACGATGCGGTGGGTTTGATACTCTTCTCCATCTCGTTCGGCGTTGCAAAAGCTTTGAGTGCCGGCGCGCCAAACGCCGTGGATATCGCGGTAGAACCGTTACTCGAAATCGTTTGTTCCCTTGGTTTGGGCGCGATTATGGGTTTCTTGTTTAACTTCTGCGAACGGTTTTTCCACTCCCGTTCCAAGCGTTTATCCATGTCCGTTGCGTTCGTCATGCTGACCATCGGTATTTCCATGCTGAAATTTAATATCGGCAGCGTACATATCGGATTTTCTAATCTTTTGACCTGCATGATGCTGGGTACTATCTTCTGCAACGTGTGCGATTTCTCCGAAGAGCTTATGGACAGAGTCGACCGTTGGACCGCACCTCTGTTTATTCTGTTCTTCGTTATCAGCGGTGCGGAACTCGATTTGACGGTATTCAAGAGCGGTTGGATTGTCTTAATCGGTATCGTGTATATCCTCAGCCGTTCGGCGGGTAAATACAGCGGCGCGTATGCGAGCGCAAAAATGTCAAAATGCGACGACAATATCGTTAAATATTTGGGTGTTACTCTCCTGCCGCAAGCGGGCGTAGCCCTTGGTATGGCGCGTATGGCAAGCAGCGATTTTGGCGCAGACGGCGCATTGATTTTGCAAATCACGCTCTTCGCCGTATTGATTTACGAATTGATCGGGCCTATGTTGACCAAGATTGCCCTGACGAAAGCGGGCGACATCAACCCCGAAGGCAAGACGAGCGCAAGACACGAACATGCAAAAAATAAGAACAAACACGGTTTCTTCCATCGCCACGCACGGATTACCGATTCCGCCTTGGTTTCGCCAGCGGAATCCCCTATGGAAAATCCCGAAATAAAGCCGCAAGACTAACCGTTCTCTATGAACGACAGCGCGTATGCTAAAAGCGTACGCGCTTTTTTATTTCGCCGAAAGTGCAATCGCCGTCAACAGCGCCGCACCGATAGGCAATACGCCCTCGTCAAACCGCGCCTTGGGGTGGTGCAAGGGATAGGCATATCCCTTTTCCCTCTCCCCTGCCGTAAGCCCTATCATTACGGACGGAATTTTATGGCTAATATAGGCAAAATCCTCCGAACCGCCGCTTTTCTTCCCTACCTCGCCGCCACTGAGCTCCGCCGAGGTAAACGCACCCTTATCCCCCAGCAATTCCCTTGCCGTCCGATAGGCAAAATCGCAAATTTTTCCATCGTTGACAAGCGTGGGACAACCGCTGGTGAACTCCGTTCTCGCCGTGGCACGAAACGCCTTGGCTTGCGCGCGAACGATTTCTTGAATACGCGCCTTGATTTGCGTGCGCACTTCCTCGTCAAACGTCCGCAAAGTCCCCTGCAGCACCGCCTTATCCGCAATCACGTTGCCTGCCTGTCCCGCCTGCAAACTGCCCACGGTGAGCACCGCCGCCGCACTGGCAGGAACTTCTCGCGAGGAAAGCGTCTGCAACGCCAACAAAATATGCGCCCCTGCGGCAAGCGCGTCCACTCCTTTCCAAGGCGTCGAACCGTGGCAGCCCTTGCCCCGTACCGTAATTTTGAAAAAATCGGCGGCGGGCGCGCTAACCCCTGCCGACGACACGATTGCCTTGCCCGTTGACATCGGCAAATTGGTCAGCACGTGCAGCATTACGGCATAATCGGGATTTACACCCTCTAAAAGCCCCTTTTTCAGACAATCCTTTGCCCCTGCGAGTATTTCCTCGGCAGGCTGAAAGAGGAGCGCTACACGCCCCTTTAACGCGCTTTTTCGTTGCCGTAAAAGCTCTGCTGCCCCCAAAAGCATGGCGGTATGCAAATCGTGTCCGCAAGCGTGCATTTTTCCCGTTTTGCAGGCGAACGGCTCACCTGATTTTTCTTCTATCGGCAAACCGTCCATATCGGCGCGGAGTAACACAGCGGGCTTGCTTTTTTCGTCGCCGACGGTGGCAATCAGCCCCGCCCTGCCGCATTTTTGCGGTTGGTATCCAAGCTCCGTCAAGGTTTTTTCCACGTAGGCACAGGTTTTGGATAAATCAAAACCAATTTCGGCGTTTTTGTGTAAATACCGTCTGTGTTTTAACAATGTTTCTTGCAAGGCTTGCGCATCTTTTAAAAGAGTTTTCATGTAAGCAGTATGTGCTTAAAAAAAAAAGAAAACCCGACTTTGAAAAAATCGGGTTTTTTACGCTTATCAAATTATTCTACGATTTTTAACTTTTTATAATAGTACACGGGGATTGCCGACCAGCCATGGCAAAGACTGCCCGCATTGTCAAACGCCGCCGCCCCGTCTATCGTTTCCCACGCCGCCGACGAGCCGCTGTCTATCATCAGCTGATAATCCCTGCGGATTTCCGACAAAACGAAATCACGATATTTTTCTTCGTTTACCTTTAACAGCGCGTCGTACGTAAAGCATTTCATGCTCAGCGAAGAAGCAATCAATGCACCGCCTGCGATTTTTTCGCAGATAATTTCCGCTTTTTCGCCGTCTACTATTCCGAACGCAACCGCCAACGCGTTGACAAGCTCGACGTATTCGTCGCCGTCTTTCGTAACGGTAAACGCCTGTTTTTCTTCGTTATAGAACGCCTTAATGACGTTCTCTGTCAGCTCTTTATCCACGTCGCCGTAGGGGTATTCGATATCGCCAAGCTGACAAATACGCTTTACCGCATTGAGCGCCATAATCACCAATATATTGATTTGCGCATCGGGGATTACCACGTCTGCGTCATGCAACGTCCCCTCCGAATGGGGCGACCAGTCGTAGAAATTCCAGTTGTTTTCCCCCTCGAAACGGTAAATCAAACCGTCCTTTTTTTGTGCCAACATAGCATCCATAAACTCGCGGATACGGGGATAGACTTCCTTAACAATGGTTGTATCGCCCGAATGTTCGATATATTCCTTGACGGAGAGCGCGTAATAGAGCGAAAAGGACGGAATAGAAAAATCCAAACCGCAAGGATAGCAAATAGACATCAAGCCGCCCGCGTGTTTGTCCTTGCTCATCAATAGCAAATTCGCGCGCGCATAATCGAAATTCCCGTCTTCAAAGGCGTAATAACCGCAAAGCATTTGATTACGCGAATCGAACGCATACAGGCATTGTTCACGCCAAGGACAATCGACGTAATGATCCATCATGCAAAGGCGCAAGCTGTTTAAACACAACTCGTAAATCCCTTTGTCCTGTTCCGTTTTCGCTGTAAACGCTTTGAATTTTGCAGGGTATACCTGCGGAATAATCGCAATGCTTTTTACGTCAATCGGTTCTTCGCTCCAAATTTCCAAATACCGACAACCGAAACGGAGCATATAATTCGTGTACTCGTTTTCGCCTGCCCCCGCGATATACGTAATACTGAAATCGCGGTCGTGGATAAGACGGCTGACCTTTCCGCCCTGCAACAGATGTTCGCCGTACGTCACCGTGATTTTTTGCTTTGCCGAAGAGGAAAGGGCAAAGGAAAGCAACCCTACCACTTCTTCGCCAAGGTCGTATAAATAATAGGTTTTGTCCTGTTGTTTAAGCAGCTTACCCGGCACGGGCGCAAGCAGTTCTCCCTTTTTCACGGGACGAGGAACGAGCGTACACGCCTTATCGGCGATAACCGACGGCGTAAAGCCTTGCAAATCGCCTTTTTTCCAGTTGTCCGCCTTGGTCGCGTCGTACGAATAGCTGTACCCCAGCTGGTTAGATATATTTCTCTTCAAGCCGTTTTGGTAAGCAACGCTGTATCTGGAAAGGGTGTGTTTTCCGCTTTCAACGCGTACCGTCCCCCCCTCTTCAATTTCAAACAGCAAGCCTGCGGGCGCAGAATAATAACGCTGCGTGCTCGTCCCAAAATGCCAAACCAACACCGCAACCGAGTTTTTTCCCACCTGCAAATAAGGCGTAATGTCTACGCTGTCGTACGATTTGTACCAAGGGAAATCGCCGTATTGATTGCTGGCGGCGTACTTGCCGTTGATAAACAAGGTATAATCGCCGTCCGCAGAAATGCGGCAAACGGTTTTTTCGCCCTGCCAGATAAATTCGTCGTAAAAATCGCCATAGGTATCGGGCGCATTTTCGCCGTCCACCCAAATCCATTTTGCATTTTTAAAAACGTCCATCGCCTTTCTCCTTAAACTTATAATAACGCACAAAGTGCCCAATACAAAAGGGGCAAGGTTGCCACCGAAAGAATCGTCGACCCGAGGGTAAACGCCACCGCGTTTTCCGAATCGCCATTATGCGTATCTGCGAACGTAGAGGCAAGCCCTGCCGTTGGCGTTGCAAAACTGACGAACGCGCCCTTGAGTACGTCTGCCGTTACCACGCCGCCGAACGCCGCTTTCAATCCCAACAAAATCGCCATAATCACGCAAGGGAATACGACCAGTTTCAAAGCCGACACGTAGTAGGTTTTCCACGACGTGAACAGCGAAAGGAATTTTACCCCTGCCATCTTCATACCCAAAATCGTCATGGAAATCGGGGTAACGATTGTCTGAAAATAATTAGAATACGTCGTCAAGCGCAACGTCACTTCGCGGAAAAACGTATTGGAATAAATTTCGTTGGTCGGATCTAACGCAAGAGAATTGATTTTGCATACGTTTAAGATAATCCCCAAAACGAAAGCAATAACGACGGGATTTAAAAAGGCCTTTTTAAAGCTAATCGTCTTTTTATCGCGCGAAATCAAATACACACCCAGCGTATACATAAATACGTTGGTGATGATATTGATAATAATCAGCACCATTACCGCCAAAGAATTCCCAAACACCGCCTGCGCAAGGGGAATCCCCAAAAAGCCATTGTTGGAATACATTGCACAAAAACGCATCATACCGCGCGTTTTTTCCCCGCGCTCCGTCGCCGTCGCAGGTACGGTTGCGAAAAACATTGCCAACGTATACCCTACCCCGATTGCCGCCGATACGCCGATCATGGAAAGGGATTCTTTGTTAATGGTTACCTTCATCAGCATACTGTGCAAAATCAAAAACGGCATACCGATATAAACCAATGCCTTGGAAAGTACGCCCGATTGTTCCTGTTTTAAAATCTTGGTTTTCACCAAAATATACCCGGGTACGGCAAGCAACACAAATATAATAACATTCGTTAACATTTCCGATACCATAGCAATTTCTCCTTTTTACAATCCTTTTTCGCCCAGCCACGCAAACGCCGTTTTTACGAACGGATATTCTCCGTCCTCATCTTTATGCGACGAGCCGTAACAATGCGTGCCAAAAAGTTCCTTGTACGCAATATCCGCCTCCTTGTTAAACGCCAGCACTGTCTTGTAAAAGAGCCTATTCTGTTCGGGACGCATCGGCATATCCTCTTCGTAGAATACGAGTAACATTTTCGTAAAACGGGTATTTTCGTTTACGAAATACAAGGGCGCGTATTCGTCGATACGCTGTATAAGCGGGTTCGCATCCCGTTCCTTTTCCAAGACGTTAAAATGCGAAGTTGTCTGCGCGCTGTCGATTATCCAACCGTCTATTTGCTCCGCGTCGATATCCACGCCGCCAAGATAGTGCTTATCCAAGCAGAGCATTAACGACATCCACGCGCCCGCCGATTGTCCAGCCACGAGAATTTTGCCGTTGCCGCCCCATTCCTTGAGGTGCGCTTTTACGTATGCAACCGCCGCCGCGCCGTCCACCAAATAATCGGGGAATTTCGCGTTTGGATACATACGGTAATCACAAGAAACGAACGCATAGCCTTTTTTTACAAAGCTATGCGCAATTTCTACGTAACTCTCGCTGTTCCTGCTCCCCGATTGCAATCCGCCGCCGTGAAAATACACGACCGTTGCAAAATCGCCGTTATCGGGCAGATATACGTCCAACTTTTCCGTATGATTTTTAGAATATTCTACGTCTAAAAAAGTTTTCATTTTATTCGATTTCGTCCAAAATCTCTTGCAAAGTATCTACTTTTTTATAACAAAGACAATCCAAACCGCTCTGCGTGATATTGCCTGCGTTTAACCCAAATACAGGAAACCCTGCAAAACGGAGTGCCATGACACCCGCCGCCGAATCCTCGATACCGATTACGTTTTCGGGATTTTTGATTTTTAAGCCCATATACGCCACTTCGGTATACACCCAAGGGTGGGGTTTTGCGGCAATTTCGCCAAGCGAACCGTATTCGTGCGTGTCTTTTCTGTGCCCGCCCGTAATAATCGCGTCGTAGAATTTCAAAGGATCGCCCATGCCAAGCGTACGGAACACCGCAACGATTTCGGGGATTGCTTTATAATCCAAGCCGCTGGTTACCAACCCGATTTTAATGCCACGGCGTTTGAGCTCATATAAAAAGTCTTTCAACCCGTCGGTGGGCTTGAACGCCTCTACCTTGCCGCGCCCCTCCAAAATCTCGTCCAGCTCAGCTTTTGCCACTTTGTGGTAAATCTCAATCGCCTTGCCCAAATCTTGGTCGGGGTAATATTTGTTGATGCAATATTGCAAGTGGTCGGCGGTCGTAAAGCCCGACACAAAGGGCACGTCCGCCTCTTCCAGCTTAAAATTCATATCCGAAACCAACTCTTGCATGGTTCGCTCGATAATGTAAATCCAAAACTCTTCGCTGGTTACCGTCGTGCCGTCCAAATCCATAAGAACAGCCTCTACGGGTTTATGTAAGGTTACAGGCTTTACTTCGTATTCCATGGAAACGCCGCTGTTTTGCAGCTTTCCGTACGTCTTTCCCTCGCGCTCAATAAATTCCACGTTGTTCAGCTTTTTGCCGATTAAATCACGCATGTACAATCTCCTTTGCAAAGTCGGTTACTTCCAAATCCTCTGCCTTTGCACCCTTGCCGCAGATATATACCGTCTTTTCTTCGCCCGCCTGCATATCGAAATAGTTATCCGAATAACTGTATTTGTAATTGTCAGGCAAGCGCAAGGTAACCGCCTTAGCAAACGCGTTCGCCTTGATCGTTACCGCCAAGCCGCATTCCGTCTCCTTTACCGTGTACGCATAATCGCTGGTAAAGTTGCAACTATGCCACATATCGTAGGAATATACGGTGGAATAGTCGCCAAAGCTTGCATACAAATAGGTGTTGGGAATAGCAACTTCGCCGTCAACAACCACCTGCGCTACGCCGTTTTTGTCCACGTCGATTTCCGCTTTCTTGCTCCAAACAACGTCGCCGCTAAGCGTTTTTACGCCGTATTCAACCGTGCCGAAAATAAGGTTGTCCGTATCGTTAACAAGCGTCAACGCGGTTACACCCCCCTTCTTTTGCACGAACGTAAGCAATACGGGCGCATACGAATTTTTCATCTGATAGTACGCTTGCTTAGGCTCGCAATAGTAGTCGATTACCGACCAAGTCGCCGACGGCCAAATTTCCGAATACATCCAGTTCATAAAGCCGCCGCAACGCACTTTATTCGCACGCGCATATTCGATTTCGGCGCGGAGCGCCTCTGCGTGTACTGTCATGCCCTTTGCGATAAATTGACGGGCGTTTGCACTTTCTCCGTACAGCGTGGTTGCGTAATAATTTTCGCGTCTTGCAAAGGTCATCAAAATCGCCGCGTACGGGTTATCCATTAAACGGTCGTCCCAGTATTCATTCATAGGCCAAAGTTTATCTTGCGGGAAAATCTTGGACAGGCTTTCCAAAGAACAAGGACCCATAATCGCGCACTCGGAAATAAACGGAACGTCCGTACCGCTGACGCAGTCGCGATAATTTTCAATTCCCGCGGAAAGCGCCGCCTCAAAGCTGCCCGCATGCGATTCGCCCGACGTCTTGTCGTTGCCGATATCGGTCAGCGCGCAAGGGCTTTGACGGGCGTAGGGACGGGAATCGTCCAAATTCGTTACCAAACCGCGGAGCACTACGTCTACGAAATAATCGCCGTGGCAAATCTGTAAACCATACGTGCCCGTTTTTTCGTTACCGCCACACCAGTACACAATGGACGGATGGTTTCTCAAACGCTTGATTTGGTAAACGACTTCCTTTTTCATGTTGTCAACGAACGCGGGGTCGTCTTCGGGAATATCCGCGCAGGCAAGCATCAAATCCTGCCATACCATCAACCCCTTTTTGTCGCAAAGCTCGTAAAATACGTCCTTTTCGTAAATACCGCCCCCCCAAACGCGGAGCATATTAAAGTTACCCTCCACCGCCTGATCGGTCAATCTGTCGTATTTTTCGTCTTGAATTGCACCGGTAAAGCATTCTGCAGGCACCCAGTTCGAACCCTTGACAAAGATTTCCTTGCCGTTGATAATCGGCTTGTAGCCCATCGTAATATCGTCCACGGGCTTTTGCGCAAGCTCTACCGTTCTGAACGCCAAATTGCCTTGGCGCATATCCACCACCTTGCCACCGCGGATAAGCTCCACCTTATACGCATACAGGGGGTGTTCGCCGTGTCCAATCGGCCACCAAAGCTGCGCGTTGTCCACGTGCATATTGACAAAGTTTTTACTGCCCGTAATCTTATATTCGCAAACCTTAGCGTTGTTATCGGAGATTTCTTCGTCGGGACGGGTTGCCACCGTATAGCGCAAAATATCCTCTTGCAATTCCTTGTTCGGCTCTTCCAAAATCGTGCCGTCGCCAGCCATCGCAGGGCGAATGGTATAATTCAATTCGACAAACAGAGAAACGTTGCCGTCGTTGTACGCCTTATAAGATACGTCCGCGATGCGGTTTTTGCTTACGCCCTTAATACGGACTTCGCCCCAAATGCCATAGCCGGGCATATCGGGCGCCCAATCCCAACCGAAATGGCATTGCGCCTTACGGATAAACAGACGTTTCACGTTAAACGTACCAAAGTACCCTCTGTCGTCGATTTCGTCCATCTTCTTCGTCGTGGACAAAAGCTTAACACGCAAAACGTTTTTACCCGATTTTACAAGATCCTTGACGGAATATACGTATTGCAAAAACATATTTTCGGTGTTGCCAAGCAACGTATCGTTGAGATAAATTTCCGCAAACGTATCGATACCGTCGAATTCGAGCAAAATTTCTTCCGAAGATAAAATATCGCCCGACAAAACGAACTCGTTTTCGTAGGTAAAATCACTGTCGAAAATCCAACGCAAATCGCGATGGTTCAAGCCAAAATAGGGGTCTTGAATAATATGGTTATGATAAAGGTCTAAGGTTACGTCGCCAGGAACGCTTGCCTCCAGTTTTTTGCCTTGATGGTTTACCGTCCAGTTATTTTTTAAGGTTAAAATTTGATTCATAGCTGTAAAATATTCCCTTTTTATTTATTCCTTTTTATTATATCATAAAAAAGGCAATTTGTAAATAACAAAATTAAAATTCTTTGCCTTTTTTCTCATATTTATTATACCACCTTATCAACCTTTTGTCATTGAATAGAATTGCAAAGATATGCTGAAAAATTGCAAATGGAGTTCGGTAACAATGCACCGCGCTGTTGACGCGTGAGTCGTTTTACACGTGAATTGTCCTGCGGACGTGAATTGCAAAACAGCGTTTTGCATTGTGGAAATATCACCACCATGACAGCAAAGCCGTCAAATCACGAAAACCGCAGGTTTTCAATTCATGAACGCCGTGCGGTCAATTTATGGCGATAGCCAAATCATTTTTACATAAACAAAAGGGCTATGCCCGAAAGCATAGCCCTCTGTTTTTAACCCAAAACCGTTTTTATGCGGTTTTTTATTTTGCCTTATTCAGCGTCTGCAACTGCGTCGAAACCGTGAATAGCCGTAGCGTTGTAGTAAATCGTGATCGCTTCCGTGTTAGAATGGAACGCACTAACCGAAACGCCCGTTTCGCCAAGACCCAAGTATACGCGCATTGTATAAACCTTGTTCGCCGCAAACCTGGTATCAGCCGTAACACTGCCGTCTGCCTCAAGAATCTGAATCTTACGTTCAAGCGCATTGTCAGCAGGGTTATTCTCTTGCTTAACCGTACCACCAGCAGTCGTTACGTTATAGCTACCTTTCGCACCCGTCGGCCAAACGCAAAGCGTAACAATCGATTTGTCAAGCGCGAACTGAATATCAACGTAATCGAATTCAGGATTCGTAGTTACCAAAGCACGAGCAGACCAACCCTTAGCGGCGGTTTCGATATACTGCGTAAGAACCGTCGTGCCAGCCGCAAAGCCAAGCTCCGTTACGTCGCCTTCATACGTAGTCAAATCGATCGCATCGCTGTCGCCGTTCTTCGTAACTGCCGCCTCTTTAATCAACGCCAATTCAAACGTAACGCCCGCAGGGAATTGGGTAATCACCGTGTTGGTATCCATGCCATCCGACTTACCAATAAGCTGATAAGAACCTGCCTTAATAGAAACGTTCGTATACGTCTCACCTGCGTCTACGTAAGCACCCAACAAGCAACCAACCTTGACACCCGTTGCATCAATGGTTATATTCGTATAAGTGTTCGTACCGTGATTAGCCCCGAACAAGAGGGACGAACGACCGATAAGGTTAGCATTATTGTAGTAATACTCAGTTAACTCAATCGTAACGTCAGATACTTCTACGTTGTTTGCACTATAACCAAGAATCGCGGTATACAAACCCCATTGATTGTTATTGTTCAAGCCCGTAGCGTTGTCGTTACTACCTGCCGTATTCACCTTAAAACCAGGTGCACCTGGACCATAGAAGAGAACGTTTTCAAAGTTCACGTTCTTAATCACCGCGCCTTCCACCGAACCGAAGATACCGCCGTCACCAACCATTACGTTGGAAAGCGTCTTCCCGTTACCGTCG
>JBGVQH010000202.1:0-3030 GCA_045127475.1 Candidatus Scatosoma sp. | reverse complement strand
GGGTAAGCGACAAAATTTCCGCCGCTTTCGTGAAATTCTTGCAATCGGCAACGACAAGCAACGTTTCTAACTTTACGTCCAACATAACTATATACTCCTTTGTATAAATTATTTTTATTGAAACCCAAAAAATCATAACTTGACTTTATAGTGGTTTTAGCATATCATATATAGAAATAAATTGCAAGTAAAGGAGCGAATAGATATGAATTTTCTTTGGTCGATTTTTAAGTGTAATTTTACACGTTTTTTCCCTAAATCAAACGACGACGGTTTACAAATAGGATATTTTACACAAGATAATTCGTTTTGTGCAAATGCGATTGTTACTACTGTCAAAAGGAAGGGTAAAAAATGGTTTTTGCCTGTAAATCTTACTCTATTTCTTTTAGGTTTGTTATTTCTAATTGCCGACGATTACATACAACTGCATACGAGTTCAAATACGATCCATATTATTATGATTGTCGCAGCATCCGTTTTCTTCGTTTTGAAGTTTGACGCGTGGAAATTGAGTAACGATAAAAATATTTTGAAACTAATGTATATCGTTTGTGCAAGTTTTGTTGGCGGCTTGGTTTGTATTACGTATGTTTTCTTGATTGCTTATGAAAACATAGCAGCGTATTATTTCTGGCGAGGATTTTGAAATGTTGAATAATTTTTATGATAAATTGCAAAAACAATCGCCCGTTGCGGTTATCATTATCGCAATCGCTATTATGCTGCTTTGCGGTTTTTTAATGACGCGTATTACAAAAAAATTAAAGTTACCCAACGTAACCGCATATATCGTTACGGGTATTCTTATCGGTCCGTTTTGTTTGAATTTAATTCCACAAACGATTATAACAGGAACGGAATTTCTTGCGGATATAGCTCTTGCGTTTATTGCGTTCAGTACAGGAGAATTTTTCAAATTTTCAAAACTGAAAAATAATGCTGGAAAAGTCGTAATTATTACTCTTGCCGAAGCGTTGACGGCATCGCTTTTCGTGTTTATTCTTACATTTTGGATATTGCGCTTAAATCTTGCGTTTTCCATTGTGTTGGCGGCTCTTGCCTCTGCGACTGCGCCTGCGTCCACGATGATGACGATACGACAAACACAAGCGAAAGGCGATTTTGTCGATACGTTGTTACAAGTGGTTGCTTATGACGATATTGTGGCGTTATTGGCGTACAGTATTGCGATTTCCGTCGCTGTTTCTTCTTCGACGGGGGCGGCGCTTGGAATTTGGGATATAATTCTTCCCATATTAAAAAATCTCGGCGTACTTGCTTTGGGGGGCGTTTTCGGGCTGTTGATGAAATTGCTTATACAGAAAAAACGCTCTACCGATAATCGCTTAATTATAGCCATAGCATTATTATTCGCTTTTTGCGGTATTTGTGCGGCTATGGACGTATCGCCGTTGCTTGGCTGTATGTCTATGGGAACTGTATATATTAACGTAACAGACGACGATAAACTATTCAAACAACTCAATTATTTCAGTCCGCCGATATTACTTTTATTCTTCGTGCGTTCGGGATTGTCGTTCGATTTGAACGCACTCATAAAACCGTCGGGTGCAATCGGCGGCGTACCGTTGCTGCTTATCGGTGTATTGTATTTCATTGTGCGAATATTAGGGAAATATGCGGGCGCGTTCTTCGGCTGTTTATCGGTTAAAAAGCCAAAGGAAACTCGTAATTATTTCGGATTGGCATTGATACCGCAAGCGGGGGTTGCAATTGGTCTTGCGGCAATCGGCGCGCGAACGCTGGGCGGCGAATCGGGAAACGCTTTGCAAACGGTTATTTTGGCGTCGAGCGTGCTATACGAATTGATCGGGCCTGTCTGCGCGAAATTATCTTTGTATTTATCCAAATCCTATTCGACAAAATTAGAAGAAATCGTACCATTGGAAGAACAAAGCGCGGACGGGAACGCAAAAAATTCGTTGGAATTATTGATAGAGCGCATACAAAAAATTCAGTTAGAGCTGGCGCAAGAGCCTATCAATGAAGAAGAAAGCGCATTTACGGAAGCAGCGGAAGAACACCTACATTCTTTATCTGTAAAACGACACCATCACTTATCGGGAGGGAAACAATTATGATAGATCCCATTGCAAAAATTTTAGGCGAATGGTCGCAAAACTTAAACGGTTGGAGCGTGTTATTTAGAATTTCGCTATCCGTTATCCTTTCGGCTATTATCGGTTACGAACGGTCGAGCAAACGACATTCGGCAGGACTTCGCACGTTTATTCTCGTATCTTTGGCAATGACTGTTACAATGCTTTTAGATAAGCATTTAACGGCAAATACACAATCGGGATTGTTTATTCTTTCTTGTGCCGGAATTATAGGTGTTGCGGTAATCAGCGTGCATTCGCTCTTGGTAAGTTCACGCAGTCAAATACGCGGTTTAACTACCGCCGTAGGGCTTTGGACTTGTGCAATTATCGGGCTTACTATAGGTGCTGGATATTATACCATTACTTTAATTTCTTTTATCGTACTTTTATGTTGTTTGGCTTTTTTCCCTTCGTTGGAACGTTATTTGAAAAATCGTTCTAACCATTTTGAAATACATTTGGAATTAAAAAACAGTAGTTATTTGCAAAACTTTGTTAGCACGATACGGCGTTTGGGTTTGAAAATTGACGATATTGAAGCAAATCCCGCTTACGCAAATTCTGGATTGAGCGTTTATTCGATAGCAATTTCCATCAGCAGTCAAGAATTAAAGAAATATAAGACGCATACGGAAATTATCGAAGCGTTACGCAGTTTGGAGTATATTTACCACATAGAGGAAATGTGGCTGTAAAAAAACTTGTAAAATAAAAGCATAATGCAAAGGAGGTGATTTAATGGACGGCGGCAGTAATTATAGTCTATCTCTGAAATTAAAAAATCCATTAAATCAAAAGGAGGCGCATTATGCAAAAAATTTATCAAGGCGAATTACTGCAAGTAATTCAAGCTGATCTTTCCAAGCAAGAAATTTTGGAAAGGTTGGAAAACTATCATTTTAGC
>JBGVQH010000201.1:0-11868 GCA_045127475.1 Candidatus Scatosoma sp. | reverse complement strand
CATCTGGTGTTGCCCTACGTCCGTCGCAATAACCGTGTTGGCAGGTTTTGCCGCATTGATAATTTCAAATACCTGCTTGGGGGTGAGGGGAGCGTCGTTTGCCGCCGCGATTTCGTCCTCAAATTGCTTTTCTTCCGCTTTCAGTTGTTTTACACGGGCAAACCAATCGGGTTTTACGCTCTCGGCGCACTTCGCCGCAATACGCTTGAACGAATCTTCTACGTCGCCAACCAAACCAAGGTCAACGCGCACGTTTTTATTCACTTCCGCACTGTCGGGGTCAAGCTGAATAATCTTGCTCTGTTTTGCAAACTTGGACACGTTGCCAGTTGCACGGTCTGAGAAACGAACGCCGATACCCAAAATCAAATCCGCCTCGTTTTGGGACATAGACGACGCGTAATGCCCGTGCATACCCTGCATACCGAGGAAACGTTCGTTATCCTGCGGAACGGAGGAAAGCCCCATAAACGAACAACCGATTACTGCACCGATTTTTTCGGCAAACGCTACGATATCCTTGCCCATGCCAAGCCCTGCCGCGCCGCCGCCTACGTAGATATACGGCTTTTTCGCGCTATTGATAAGCTCTACCGCTTTGTCAATCAAATCTTCCTTAACCTTAGGCAGGGGCATTTTTTTCACCACGCCTTGGGGTTCAAAATTGTACTTGCCTACCTGGACGTCCTTGGGAATATCGATAAGTACAGGTCCTGGTCTGCCCGATTTCGCGATTGCAAACGCCTCGCGAATGGTATCCGCCAAATCCTCGATTTTATTGACGAAATAGTTATGCTTGGTGATGGGCAACGTAACGCCCGTAATATCAATTTCTTGGAAACTGTCCTTGCCGATTAAAGAACAAGGTACGTTCCCCGTAATCGCTACCATAGGGATACTGTCCAGCATTGCCGTCGCAATACCCGTAACGAGGTTGGTTGCACCCGGACCGCTGGTAGCGATACAAACGCCAACCTTGCCCGTCGCGCGAGAATACCCGTCCGCAGCATGCGCCGCCCCCTGTTCGTGCGCCGTCAATACGTGGTTGATTTTATCCTTGTATTCGTAAAGCGCGTCGTAAATGTTGATAACCTGACCGCCGGGATACCCGAAAACGTCGGTAACGCCCTGTTCAATGAGCGTCTGAATTAAAATTTGTGCGCCGTTTAATTTCATAATGTTCTCCTTAAAACTTATCCTTTATCAAAGCATTTTATTGACAGCGGTAACCAGAGCTTTCACCGACGACGTCATTATGTCGGCGTGGATACCCGTACCCCAGAACGATTTGCCGTCTGCCACTATGCATACGTACGACGCTGCCTGCGAAGAGGATTTTTCTTCCAAAGCGTGCTGTACGTAACTTTCCAACGTATATTCTTTGTCCACAACTTTCTTGATGGCGTTGCTGACGCAATCGAGCCGTCCGTTGCCTTCCACTTCTACCGTCTGCACCTTACCAAGATATTCGATTTCCACCTTGCCAAGCACCTTGTCGGTATTTACCGTTTGGTAGCTTGCGCCCTGCACTTTCAATTTATCTTCCACGTTTACGAAATCTTTGATGAAAATTTCGTACACCTCTTGGGGCGAAAGCTCCTTGTGTGCATGGTCGGAAATACTCTTGACGTGATACCCAAAGGTTTCGCGCATTTTCGGGGGAAGAACCAGCTTGAACTGCGTTTCCAGAATATACCCGATACCCCCCTTGCCCGACTGGGAATTGATGCGGATAACGTCCGCCTCGTACACTCTGCCAACGTCGGCAGGGTCGATGGGAAGATAGGGAACAGTCCAGGTGTTTTCACATTTGTCCACGCGGTATTTCATACCCTTGGCAATCGCGTCTTGGTGCGAACCGCTAAACGCCGCAAACACCAAAGAACCGCTGTACGGCTGCCGTTCGCTCACCTTCATACGGGTTACCCGCTCGTAGACCTGCGTAATCGACGGCAAGTCGGAAAAATCAAGATGCGGATCAATCCCTTGCGAATACATATTCAACGCCAAAGTAATGACGTCGACGTTCCCCGTACGCTCGCCGTTGCCAAACAACGTGCCCTCGATACGGTCGCCGCCTGCCAGCAAGCCCATTTCGCTGTCCGCCACCGCGCAGCCGCGGTCGTTGTGCGGATGCAAAGAAATTACGACGTTTTCTCTGCCGTGCAAATTTTTGCACATATATTCCACTTGGCTTGCGTACACGTGCGGCATGGAATTTTCCACCGTTACGGGCAGGTTGATAATCGCCTTGTCCTCTGCCGTCGGCTGCCAAATATCCAGCACCGCGTTGCAGATTTCCGCCGCAAACTCAGGTTCTGTACCCGTAAAGCTTTCGGGGGAGTATTCCAACCAAACCTTGCCCTCCGCCTTGTCCTTGTACGCTTTACAAAGCTTTGCGCCCTTAACGGCAATATCGATAATTTCCGCCTTTTCCCGCTTAAACACTTGCTCGCGCTGAGCTTTGGACGTGGAATTATACAAATGCACAATCGCCTTTTTCGCTCCTTTGATTGCCTCAAACGTCTTGGCAATAATATGTTCGCGCGATTGCGTCAACACCTGTATCGTTACGTCGTCAGGAATAAGATTTTCGTCGATAAGCTTACGGCAGAATTCGTATTCCGTTTCGCTTGCCGCAGGAAACCCGATTTCAATTTCTTTAAATCCCACTTGGCAAAGGAGTTTAAAAAACTCCAGCTTTTCCTCCAAACTCATAGGAATAATCAATGCCTGATTCCCGTCGCGCAAATCGACACTGCACCACACGGGGGGCTTTTCAATAGCGGTCTTTTTCGTCCAATCCATTGTTACACCCTGCGGCGCAAAATATTGTTTTACGTACTTTTTACTGTTTTTCATATCCATTATCCTATATTTTTTCTAAAAAACAAATCGCCTCTTACCACGGCGCAAAAACGCCGCACGATAAGAGACGAAGAAAACTCCGCGGTACCACTCCGTTTGACGGCAAACACCGTCCACTCACGCCCATTTAAAGGACAAATCTCTGTAACGGGAGAACCCGTCCGAATCTACTTGGCATATCTGCCGTTCTCTCGGCGGCTCGGGGAGGAGCTATATTCCGTAAGACGTATCGGCTCGCACCAACCGCCGACTCTCTGTCAATCGCTCGTTACGGATTTCTATCCCGTCATTGCCTTTATATATAATGTATGTTTAATTATACTTGTATTTTCCTATTTTGTCAACGAAAAACAAGCTATTTTCCTTGATTTTTCCAGGTTTTCAAAGGAATTTTTGGCATTTTTTTCTTTTTATGTCAAAGTTTATATACCCAGCCGTACGGGTCGGCTTGTTTCCCCCATTGAATCCCTGTCAAAATATCGTACAGTTTCTGCGTTACTTCGCCGATTTTACCGCCGCCGATTACGTATTCCTCATCGCCGAACGCAAGCTTTCCGATAGGCGAAACAACCGCCGCCGTACCGCAGCCCCACGCCTCTTCCAACGCGCCCGATTTTAGCGCGTCCAAAAGCTCATCCACCGACAAAAGACGTTCCGTTACCGTGTATCCCATATTTTTCAATACTTCGATACAGCTCTTTCTGGTAATACCGGGCAAAATCGAACCCGTGAGCATCGGCGTAATAATTTCACCGTTGATTTTAAACATGACGTTCATTGCGCCCACTTCTTCAATATATTTACGCTCTACGCCGTCCAGCCAAAGTACCTGCGAATACCCTTTTTTTGCCGCGCGTTCGCCCGCACGGGTACTCGCCGCGTAGTTACCGCCGCACTTGGCGTACCCCGTACCCCCGCGCACCGTACGAACGTCCTCGTTCTCAATCATAATGCTGACGGGGTTGATACCCTCCGCGTAATAACTGCCGCTAGGCGAGGCAATCAACATAAAGGTCGCGTTGTGCACCGCGTGCACCCCAAGCGCCTCGTCGTTGCCGAAGAGGAACGGTCTAAGATACAGCGAAGTCCCAAATGATTTGGGCACCCATTTTTCTTCCAGTTTGACAAAGGTCGTCAACAGCTCCAACATATCGTTTTCGTCCATTTCCGGCAAGCTCATACGTTCTGCCGAACGGTTCATGCGCTTGATATTTTCCATCGGACGGAAAAGCTGTACGCCGCCGTCCGCGCGACGGTACGCCTTTAACCCCTCGAAAATTTCCGCGCCGTAATGGAGCACGGTAGAGGCAGGGTGCAACGAAATTCTGCCAAACGGCAGGATTCTTGCGTCATACCAGCCCTTATCTTGCGACCAATCGACCAAGAGCATATGGTCGGTAAATACTTTCCCGAATCCTAATTTTTCTTCCGGCGGCATCGTTTGGGGAGTCGTCGTTTTCGTGATTTTGATTTCCATAATAATTCCCCTCGTTCTGTTTCTGATTTATTCGTTTTTTGAATTACACGCACGCGCGTAATTTATTATAATGATACTATGATAGCACAATCCAACGGGTAAGTCAACGGTTTTTTATGACTTTTTTTGCAAAATATAAATTATTTCCCAAACAAAAAAGAGCAGACCGTATACAGCCTGCTCTTCTTTGTTTTTGCAATAAAATTATTCCGCGTCGCTTGCCGCAACTTCTTCCGCGACGTTATTTTCCGAGTCTTCTTCAAATTCGAGTTCTTTGATGAAGAGTTCGTTTTGCTCGTCGTACGCCGAAAGCATGGGTTTTACGTCCTTACCCGCTCTGCGGTCGAAATAGTTTTTGGTAATTTTCGCAACCAAAACACCCATGAACGCCAAACCGATCAAGTTGGGCAATGCCATCAAGCCGTTCGCCGTATCGGAAATCGCCCACATCAATTCACCCTTGCCGCCTTGCGTAGACATCCAAGCCGCTACGACAACCAAAATAACGTACAAGCATTTGAAAACGAAACGGGAAATCTTTTTGCCCTTTTCGCCCGTCTTTCTAAACAGGAATTCCACCGATTTTTCCCCGTAGTACGCCCACGCCAAAATGGTAGTAAACGCAAACAGAGGAATAATAATCGTATATACGACTTCGCCGAATTCACCAAACGCTTCGCCAAACGCCATCATAGAAACGGTCGTATCCGCAAACGCACCCGAATACAATACAGTTTCCATACCAACCTTATCGCCAAAGCTTACCAAAATGACGAGAGCGGTCAAGGTACAGATAACGAACGTATCGAAGAATACTTCGAAGATACCCCAAAGACCCTGTTTAACAGGTTCACGGGATTCCGACGCGCTGTGCGCGATAACGGACGAACCAAGACCCGCCTCGTTAGAGAATACACCGCGTGCCAAGCCCTTTTGAATAACCTGTGCAAACAGATACCCCGTGCAACCGCCGACAACCTGTTTAAACCCGAACGCGTGTTTAAAAATCAACGCAAACGCCGTACCAATCATCGTAATATTCATGCAGATAATGACGATTGCCATAATGATAAAGAGCAAGGACATAAACGGAATTAAAATCGCCGTCGTTCTACCGATACTCTTGATACCGCCAAGGATAACGAGCGCCAAAACGATTGCAACGACAGAGCCTACGATTAACGCAATACGAAGATTAACCTTATCGCTAGAACTACCAACAACCGCCTGTACCGATTCGGACATTTTCGTCGTCTGTACGCCGCTCATACCGACTGCCGCAAAGGTACAGAACACCGCCGCCATAACGGCAAGCACTTTACCAAAGCCACGCAGGAACGAACCGAAACCGCCCTTTACATTTCTACCAATACCCTCAGACAGATAATACGCAGGACCGCCCGAAAATTCGCCGTCCTTTTCCTTTTTACGGAAGAACATACCCAGTACGTTTTCCGCATAGTTGGTTACCATACCGAAGAATGCGGATATCCACATCCAAAGTACCGCACCGGGACCGCCCGTCATAATCGCCGAGCTTACGCCGACAATATTACCCGTACCGACCGTACCCGAAATTGCCGTCGAAAACGCCTCGAACGGGGAAACGGAATTTTCTTTCTTAGAAAGGTGCTTACCCTTCTTCCCCATGCTTCTAACCGTATCGCCAAGCGTTTTGTCCACGGACGTACCGAATTTACGAATTTGCAAGAACTTCGTAATAATCGTCAGGAATAAACCTACGCCCAAAATCAAAACAATCATAGGCAATCCCCAAACGATTTCGTTCAGTTTGGTGTTACCCTTTTCGATTGCGCTGACGACTTTGCTGCCAAACGACGCCAAGAACATCGAATTCCACATAAAAACCTCCTACCCTTTCGGGCTTTTTAAAATTTTTTCCACTTGTTCGCAATCGCCGTTTTCTCCGAATAAAACAAAAAACACGGAGCCTTTTCTCCGTGTCAAAAATCAAAACTTATTTCAAAAAGATAGGGGACGGTACGCGTTGAAAGTACAAAATACCCTTTCTTTCTATGAATAAAAGCTTGACTCTGTCCTTTTGCCTGAGAGATTAGCGGCTTTTGCCCGCCTTGCCCCTTCGGCACCCGTTTTGCACGAGATTCTCCGGAGTGCCATCTGATTACAGTTCCCAATCTTTCGATCACCTGAGAGATTCACTCCTTCGGTTGAGCCTTGGCTCATCTTCTGCAATCTTCACATAGCGTTGCTTGGCAATTATGATAGCATATACTTTTTTCTCTTGTCAACACTTTTACACCCCTTTTTGACAATCTTTTTTGCTTTTTTCGCTTTTTTTAGATATTTTTCGTCCCCTTTCATTAGCTTTTTTTCAGTGCGTATGCTATAATATATTGTAGTGCACGAAAAATCACGACTTTTTAGGGGGAAGCATGATTAAAAGGACTTATTCGTTTACCAAAGACGGAAAAATAAACGACGTCTACACGCTGAAAAACGCACAGGGCGCGGAAGTGGATATTTTGACCTACGGCGCACGCATTTTACGCATTTGGATACCCGATAAAAAGGGAAAATTCTCCGACGTGGTCGTCGGTTGTAAAAAGCCCGAATATTATTACGATCCCAATCCCTGTTTCGGTGGCACGGTCGGGCGATTTGCCAACCGTATCGGCGGCGCAAAGTTCACCTTGAACGGCACGACTTATCTCTTGGAGCAAAACGACGGTAAAAACTGCCTTCACGGCGGTACGTCCGCGGCGTTTGCCAAGCAAATTTGGAACGCGGAAATTGTGAAAAACAGCTTAGTGCTTACCCATTTTTCCCCCGATGGAGCAGGTGGTTTTCCTGGCAATCTCACCTTGACACTGACCGTTACCCTGTCGGACGAAAACGAGCTGCGCCTCGATTATCAGGCGACAACGGACAAGGACACGGTTTGCAATTTTACCAACCATACCTATTTTAATCTGGGTTACCAACCCACGGTACTTTCCCACGAACTTGCACTTTCCGCCAGCAAAATCACAAAAGTCGACGACGAGCTAATTCCTCACGGCGAATATATTGACGTAACGGATACTCCGTACGATTTCCGCCGTGCAAAACCCATCGGACAAGATATTTTTGCCGACGAGCCTATGCTTAGAAATGCAAACGGTTACGATTTTAATTATTGTATCGACCGCATTGGAAAAGGGTTGGAACATTTCGGTTACGTTTACGACAGCGAGAGCGGTCGGCGCATGGATTGTTACACCACGCTCCCTGCCGTACAGCTATATACGGGCTGTAAAACGGGCAGCTTTACGGGTAAGGGCAAAAAACGCGCTCCTTACGAAAATTATTGTGCGTTGTGCTTGGAAACGCAGGACTATCCCAACGCCCCCAACGTACCCCAGTTCCCCTCCACCCTCTTAAAAGCAGGGGAAACCTACCGCGAGATTACCGCGTATCGTTTTTCGGTAAAATAATCTCTATCAACCCTACTATGGAGCAAAAGAAACATGTTAAAAGCCCTTTTAAAAAAGATGTCGGAAGCCACCGTTTCGGTATTACCCGTAACGGCAATCGTTTTATTGTTTTCCGCCACTCCCCTTCTCGATTTAACGCTGACCGAGGGGGTCGTTTTCGTGTGCTCCGCGCTTACCTTAATCCTCGGCATGGCGCTTTTCAACCTTGGCGCGGATATCGCGATGACCCCTATGGGCGAACAAATCGGTTCGGGGCTTTCTAAAACAGGCAAATTTAAAACTCTGCTTTTGATTTGTTTCGTCATGGGTCTGTTTATCACGATTGCAGAGCCCGATTTATCCGTTCTTGCAGAACAAGTCAGCTTTATTAAGCCTACCGTTTTAAAAATTACAATCGGCGTGGGCGTGGGGCTTTTCTTGGTGCTCGGCATTCTTAAAATCGTATTCCGCGTCAGCCTGTCGCAACTGCTGACTTTCTTCTATATGCTCTTGTTTGCGCTGGTGTCCCTCGTACTCGTCGTGGGCGGCGGCGAACAATTCCTGCCCCTTGCGTTCGATTCGGGCGGGGTTACCACGGGGCCGATTACCGTTCCCTTTATCATGGCGCTGGGCTTGGGCGTAGCCACTGTGCTCGGCGACAAGCGCGACCGTGAAAACAGCTTTGGGTTTATCGCGCTTTGTTCTATCGGTCCTATCCTTGCCGTCATGATGTTGGGTACCTTTTCTAAAGGCGAAATCGTCTATGAAACGCCTACCTATCCCATGCACGCGCAGTTTAACGAAATCGCAAAATCTTTCCTGTCCACAGCGGGTGAGGTGGCGATAGCGATTGCGCCTATCGTGGCATTCTTCTTTATCTTGCAAGCAATCTTCCTGCGTTCGCCTAAGAAAAAATTGCAACAGGTCGTCGTGGGGATTTTTTACACTTTCTTCGGCTTGGTTATCTTTTTAACCTCCGTCCATATCGGATTTATGCCTATCGGTTACAAAATGGGGGTACAGCTCGCCGCGGCAAAACCCGTAATCACCGTAATCGCGGCGTTCGTCCTCGGCTTTACCGTCGTTTTGGCAGTGCCTGCTATCCACGTCTTGAACAAACAGGTCGAGGGGGTTACGGGCGGCGCAATCAGCAAACGCTCGATGCTGATTGCCCTCTCCTTGGGCGTAGGTGCGTCTATCGGGCTGTCCGTTATTCGTGTTATTTTCGATTTCAGCATTTTATATTATTTGATACCTGGGTATTTCATTTCGCTGGGGCTGTCCTTTTTCGTCCCCAAAATCTATACGGCAATCGCGTTCGACTCGGGCGGCGTAGCCAGCGGTCCTTTGACCTCGACCTTTATCCTGCCTTTCTTAATCGGTATTTGCGCCGTATTGCAGCCTGATAAAATCTTGCTGGATGCATTCGGGCTGGTTGCGATGGTTGCCATGACTCCGCTTATCACCATTCAAACCTTGGGCTTTAGAGCGGTCGTAACCAAGCACGTCAAAGAAAAAATCGCCATGAAACGCATTTTGGACGCCGACGACGAGCAAATCATTAAATTTATGTAAACGAGGGGGCACGGTATGGAAGTAACGAAAAAAACAAGCAGAACGAGAACCCCGAGAACGCCCAAAAAACCGACGGCGGACAGCTTTAAAAAACTGAAAATTTTGGTAACGGTCGTCAACCGCAGCAAGACGGAATTTTACATGGATTTATTAACCTCGTTCGAGGTGAATCTTCAAACGGCGGTCTTAGGGCAAGGCACGGCACACAGCGACATGCTGTATATGCTGGGTTTGGAAGATTCGGACAAAGGCGTCATTTTCAGCGTAATCCGCGAGGATAAGGTTCAAGAGGCAATGAACGCTTTAGAGGACAAGTTCCACACCCTAAAAAAGGGCAAGGGTATTGCGTTTACCATCCCCCTCTCCAGCGTTATCGGCGTGGCAATCTATCGGTTTTTGAGCAATCACAAAGCGAATTAAAGGAGCGAGCATCATGGAATTTAAACACGAGGCTATTTTTTGTATCGTAAACAGCGGATATAGCGAGGCGGTCATGGACGCGGCGAAAAAGTTAGGCGCACGCGGCGGCACGGTCATCAACGCACGCGGCACGGCAAGCAAAGCGGCGGAAAATTTTTTCCATATCACGGTAACGCCCGAAAAGGAAATCGTTATGATTCTTGTCCCCGCAAAAATCAAGGATGCGGTTATGCACGCTCTGTATAAAGAAGTGGGTTTGGACACGGCAGGTCAAGGCATAGCCTTTTCCGTGCCCGTGGACAACGTAGTAGGTTTGACAGAAAGCACCCCCACCCCTGCCGTTACGGAAAATAAACAATTACGAATAAAAGAGGTTTAATATGATTATTGACAAAATAGAAAATTGCGCTTTGTATTACGGCGCACACCCGAATTTTGAAAAGGCGTTTGCTTTTATTAAAAAAGCTATTGCGGAAAATCTTGCCGTAGGCAAATACGAGCTGGACGGCAAAAATCTATTTGCCTCCGTACAGGAATACAATACAAAGGAAGAACAGGCAGCGCGCTTTGAGGGGCACAGAAAATATATTGATATTCAATATATCGTTACGGGCGCAGAGGCGGTAGAAGTAACGGATATCGACAAAACCTATTCTATCACCGAATACAACGAAGAAAAGGACGTGGAATTTTTCCAAACAAACGAAAAGGTATGGAACGGAGTTTGGACAGCGAACGAATACGGTATCTTTTTCCCCTACGATATTCACCGCCCCGGCATGCGTGTAGACGGCGTTTCCGCTCCCGTGAAAAAAATCCTGGTGAAAATCAAATTGTAATTAAGCACGTTAAAAAACTCGCCTATCTTAGGCGGGTTTTTTCTGTTTTCTGTTGACAAAATCGTATAAACAGGGTATAATCAAGATATGGAAATGGTTTTATTGACAGCCCTCGGCGTCGGCGGTGCAACCCTCATCGGCGCGGCAATCGGCTTTATCTTCAAAAATGTATCCCACCGCTTTTCGGATACCGTGCTCTCCTTTGCGGCAGGCGTCATGCTGGCGGCGGCGGTATTCGGACTTATCGTCCCGTCCTTGGAATACGGCGGTAAATTCCGCCTTTTGTATACCGTCGGCGGCGTCTTTGTCGGAGCGCTCTGTCTTAATTTGACCGATAAACTCGTCCCTCATTTACACAAGCTTATGGGTGCGGAAACGGAAAATCATCACAACGCCAACCTCAACAAAGTCCTTTTGTTCGTAATGGCGATTGCTATCCATAACCTGCCCGAAGGTATCGCCGCGGGCGTGGGGTTTGGTTCGGGCAATAACACCCAAGCTCTGATTATCGCAGGCGGTATCGCTCTGCAAAATATCCCCGAGGGCATGGTGATTATCGCGCCTATGCTTGCCGCAGGGATTTCTAAGAAAAAGACCTTTATCGCAGCGTTTGCAACGGGCTTGGTCGAAGTCATAGGTACGCTAATCGGTTACTTTGCCGTCAGTATCGCCACCGCGATTTTGCCTTTTGCCTTGGCGTTTGCAGGCGGCACGATGCTGTACGTCATCAGCGACGAAATGATTCCCGAAACGCACGCGCACGGTTCTCAGCGCGGTGCAACGTACGCTCTGCTTATCGGCTTTTGCCTGATGCTGGTGATGGACGTGGTGTTGGGATAGACATCAAACAACGTGAAAAAAGCTCCCGCTTAAGGGAGCTTTTCTTTTGGTTTATGCAGGTTTATTTTTTCGCTACGCCCGTATCTCGCGCCGCCTGTGCCACCGCTTTTGCAACGGAATTATGCGCACGCTGGTCGTATGCGAACGGCAAAATATACTCGGGTTTTAATTCTTCGTCCGACACGCAAGCCGCGATACCGCGCGACGCCGCCATCATCATTTCCATATTCACCGTCTTTGCTCTTACGTCCAAAGCGCCGCGGAACAGCCCGGGGAATACCAAAACGTTGTTGATTTGGTTTGCATACTGCGAAGAACCCGTACCAACGATATATGCCCCCGCTTCCAGCGCATCTTCGGGCAAAATTTCAGGAATCGGGTTTGCGCAGGTGAACAAGATAGGCTTATCCGCCAT